>JAFQLP010000131.1 GCA_017414565.1 Lentisphaeria bacterium
CATCACCCGCATGGCTGTCATGCGCCCGGCGGCGATGGCCGGCTGCACCTCTTCGCTGTCGGGCTGGAAACCGGCCCGCAGATCAGCGACCCGGCGGTCCCCGTCAAAACGCTTGCCAAAGGGGTTCATACCTGCAGCGGCAATGGCTTGCGCTTTTTCCACACGCTGCTGAAAAAGTTCGTTGACATTGACTTCCGGTGTCACCTGCGGATTTGTTTCTTCGCTCATATTTTCTCCTGGCTCGGCCCGGCTTCACTGCCGGGATCCGGTTGTAGTGGCTGTTTCCCTGCGTGAGCAGTACAGAAAAAGACGTTCCCGTTAATATACCGCCAAAAAAAAATCTTGCAACAATCTGTTGCTTTTTCTGAATATGAAAGTATAGTGAATGGGTATGTGTCGAAACTGACAAACCAGGAAAACCGGTCGCATGAAAGAAAAATGCGGCCGGAAAAACAACCAAAGGAGAAACATGAAAAAGTTTGCTTTGCTGTCGGGGCTCCTGTCGCTGGGGGCCTTATCTGCAAACGCGGCCGCCGTCCAGACGGAAGTTTTCGGCGGTGCAACACTCGCCGGTCTGCCCGCCCTGTGGTGGGTCGCGCCGGTCGTCTCGATCACGGCTCTGATGATCGCTTACACGTTCTATCAGACAATGATCAAATCCAATCCCGGCAACAAGACCATGCAGGAAATCGCCGGCTATGTCCGTGACGGTGCCATGGCGTATCTGCGCCGCCAGTACCGGGTGGTCGGTATCGTTTTTGCGGTCCTCTTTGTGATCTTCGCCGTGCTGGCCTATTTCGGTATCCAGAACCCCTTTGTGCCGGTGGCGTTCCTGACCGGCGGGTTCTTCTCCGGTCTCTGCGGCTACATCGGTATGCGTACCGCCACGGCGGCCTCCAACCGTACCGCCCAGGCTGCCAGCGAAGGCCTGAACCGCGGTCTCCAGGTCGCGTTCCGCTCCGGTGCCGTCATGGGTCTGGTGGTGGTCGGCCTCGGTCTGATCGACATCTGCGCGTGGTACCTGATCCTCGACAAACTGATCTATACGCCGGACAACATGGCCCGCGGTCTTTCCATCTTCGGCGTGACCATTGTGGAACAGGGCTGCACCTACATCGCCAAATACACCCACATCACCACGACCATGATCACTTTCGGTATGGGTGCCTCCACGCAGGCCCTCTTTGCCCGTGTCGGCGGCGGTATCTACACCAAGGCTGCTGACGTCGGTGCCGACCTGGTCGGTAAAGTCGAAGCCGGTATCCCGGAAGACGACCCGCGCAACCCGGCGACCATCGCCGACAACGTGGGCGACAACGTTGGTGACGTTGCCGGTATGGGTGCCGACCTCTACGAATCCTATTGCGGTTCGATCCTGGCCACGGCGGCTCTCGGTGCTGCCTGTCTGGCAGAAAAACCGGCCTCCGCTCCGGCGGTCACGCTGGTGCTTTCCCCGATGATCGTTGCCGGTCTCGGCACCATTTTCTCGATCATCGGCATGTACCTTGTCCGTTGCCGCGAAGGCGCGACCCAGAAGCAGCTGCTCCGGAGCCTGCTGACCGGTACGCTCGGCAGCTCCCTGATGATCCTGGCCGCGGCACTCTTCCTGGTCTGGATGGACTTCATCTCCCTGGGCGTCTTCGGTTCGATCGTTGCCGGTCTGCTGGCCGGTGTGATCATCGGTCAGGGCACCGAATACTACACCTCCGATGAATATGCGCCGACCCGCGGCATCGCCAGTCAGGCGGTCATGGGTCCGGCCACCACGATCATCGACGGTCTGGCGACCGGCATGTTCTCCGCCGGCGTGCCGGTGGTGACCATCGTTATCGCCATCATCTGCGCCTTCGGCTTTGCCGGCGGCTTCACCGATTTCTGCTACGGCCTGTACGGTGTCGGTTTTGCGGCTGTCGGTATGCTCTCCACGCTGGCCATCACCCTGGCTACCGATGCTTACGGCCCGATCGCTGACAACGCCGGCGGCAACGCTGAAATGTCCGGTCTGCCGGAAATCGTCCGTCAGCGCACCGATGCGCTGGACTCCCTCGGCAACACCACCGCCGCCACCGGCAAAGGTTTTGCCATCGGTTCGGCGGCTCTGACCGCGCTGGCCCTGCTCGCCTCCTTCCTCGAAGAAGCCCGGCTCTGGAGCGAACGCTTCGACCTGATGAAGCCGATCATGACCAATGACGAACTCAAGCAGAAGACCTTCGAAGAAGCCATGGCGGCGGCGAGAGCGGCCGGCAGAAGCACCGACCCGGCGATCCTGAAGATCCCGGCGATCGAAGAACTTCCCTCGGTCATGGAACAGCTCTCCCAGCACTTCGGTCTGCATCTGATGAACCCGCTGCTGCTCTGCGGTATGTTCATCGGCGGCATGATGGCGTTTGTTTTCTGCGCCATGACCATGAAGGCGGTCGGCCGTGCGGCCGGTTCGATGGTGGAAGAAGTCCGTCGTCAGTTCAAAGAAATCCCCGGCATCATGGATCGCACCGCCACGCCGGACTATGCCCGCTGCGTGAGCATCTCCACGGCCGGCGCCCAGCGTGAAATGATCGTGCCGTCGCTGCTGGCGATCATCGTGCCGGTCATCTCCGGTCTGATCCTCGGCGTGCCGGGTATCGTCGGTCTGCTGGCCGGCGGTCTGGTCTGCGGTTTCCTGCTGGCGACCATGCTGAACAACGCCGGCGGTGCCTGGGACAACGCCAAGAAATACATTGAAAAGGGTGCCCACGGCGGCAAAAAACTGCCCGATGGCAGCAAGAACCCGACCCACGGCGCGGCGGTCATCGGCGATACCGTCGGCGATCCCTGCAAGGATACTTCCGGTCCGTCCCTGAACATCCTGATTAAACTCATGAGCATGGTGGCCATCGTCTTTGCGCCGGTCATCATCAAGTTCAGCGGCCCGATCCAGCAGTTCCTCGGCATCTGCAGCAAGTAAGCGGCAGACCCGGCATACGGTACGGACCGGAACGCCGTCAGGCACACCGGTCCGGCCGGAACAAAAAAAGACTTTGGATGCTCTTTTCATCCAAGGTCTTTTTTTATGGCAACTGCGGCCGCCGAGCCGGTCAGCGGGTGTAGGAACGGCTGCGGCCGATCTGGTCCGGACGGTCCGGCGGGGCATCCCATTCGCACTGGGCGACCACGACCAGATCCGATGTTTTGACCGAAGTGGATTCTGTAGAAAACAGATACCCGATCCACGGGATATTCCCCAGAAACGGCACGCCGGTCCGGGATTTGACCACGGTTTCTTTCTGCAGTCCGCCAATGACAAAACGGTTGCTGCCGTGCGGCAGACTGACGGTCAGATTGACCACATTGCTGTCCGAGATCCGCGGTGCACCGTTGGAAGCAAAACCGATCAGACTGGTATTGCTGACAGCCACATCAAAACTGGTTTCCTCCCGATTGACCGAAGCGTTGGAAACCGTCATGGTAAAGCCGTATCCGGCGGATTGCAGGACCTGTTCCTGATTGGCCTTGGCCACCGGATAATCAGGGTCGGCCACATCCCGGCCGGTCAGCAGTGACAGCAGCCGGTAGGCTCCCACACCGGCATCCGGCAGAAGCGTTGCATCCGGGGCGGTCTGACTTTTGTCCATGTAAAAAATCTGGGTGGTGCGGGCGAGCGTGGCGGGCGTGTTGTTGCGGATCACCATTTCGCCGCGATGAAGCACCTGTGCGCCGCCGTGGGCGGCGATCAGATCGAGATAACGGGTGTTCCATTTGGGATTGAAATTGTAAAAACGGGTTCGTTCCGACCCGGTCTGCGCCATGGCACCGCCGTAAGCGGCGGCCCAATTATCCCGGAAACGCCCGCCGGCCGAAAAGAAATCCACGCCCTGATTGTTCTTCCAGGCCTGAAAATCCACCCCGATACGGTCATCGTTTTCGCGGTAGACCTCGTAAACGGTCAATTTCAACCGCACCTGCGGGATCGGCACATCATACAATTTGAGCATTTTTTCGATGTTGGTCATGGAATAATTCATGGTATCGAAGATCAGCCAGTTCAAATCGGCATCATAGGCCACGGCATCCTGCCCCTGCCAGATTTCGGTCACATCGGTAACATTCATGCCCACATTCTGGATCAGCGGCAGCAGATTGCGTGCCGGGACAAATTTGGGGATGTAGAAAAAGGTCTGGGTCCCCAGATTGGACCCCATCTGCGGTTTATCGAGAAATTTCACCAGCGAATCGATCCCCATGCCGTTGGGATGATCTTTGAACCGGTATTCCTCGGCACTGACCAGCAGCAGCCCGGTACCGTCCACATATTTCAGACATTCGACAGCGGTATTGCTGCCGAGCTGGGGCGGCGGATCGTATCCGGGCTGGGCGTTGGCCGATCCCAATTCCGCGGCCGACAGCGTGGCGGTGCTGTCCGGACCGGCGGTATTGCCGGGGAAAACCTGCTGCAAACTGGTATTGCCGACGCGCTTGGCCTGCACCATCTGCCGCAGATAATCCCGGAAGCAATAGGCATCCACATTGTGGAGCAGATAGGTTTTGGTGACCACCCGCGGGTCATTGTTATCGCGGATGAAATGGATGGTATCGGTATCGTCTTTGACACCGATCACCAGTTGTGCCTCCACCCGGGTCCCGTCGTACCCGCCGGTGGTGTTGAAATTGGAATCCCGCGGCACTCCGGCCACTTCGGCACCGCACACACCGACAGCCATTATCCCGGCAGCAAACAAAAGATAGCGGATCATGACAAACCTCCCTGTATTTACTTGAGTTTGACGAGTTGTCCGGCGATTTCACTCGAGACCGCAGTATTGATGACTTCGGCCGTAACGGTCAGGCAGAGCCGGGTTTTTTCTTCCGATGTGGTTGTGGTGCTGAACAAATATTTCAGGACCGGGATCTCGCAGAGAAACGGTATCCCGATGGTCTGCCGGACCTGCCGCGATGTTTCCCAGACCGCCAGTGTCCATTCCCGGTTCAAATCCATGGTGACATTGCCGGAAATGGAGGTCGTTTCCACCAGTTCGGCCCCGTAATTGTTACGCTCAACGGCATCAGCGGCGGTGATCCCGTATCCGAAGCAAAGCGTTCCCGGCACCGCGGCATACTGACCGGGCGCATAATCGGGGACCTCAAAATCCACCTCCGCGCCGCGGTGCAGACTGGCCACCGGCGCGGTGATCTGCAGCTGCAACTGCGGCGTTCCGCCCTGGGAAAGCGAACCGGGCACGACCGAAGTCTGATCGTTGTCGCTTTTCACCAGATTCTGGAATTGCGGCTGGAAACGGATCCCGTAGGTACGGCTGTCGGAATTGGATACGGTCATCCGGGCGGTGCCGGTGACGGTGGCATGGCCGCCCTGTTCCAGCACCCGGATGAAACTCGCATCAAACTGCGGCGCGAAGAAAAATCCCCCCAGCGGCCCCGACAGCGACTGCAAAGCCGCCGAACCGCTGCTGGAAAGATCAAAGGCGCGCCAGCCCACCTGAAGCAAATCGAGCCCCGGCCCGTTTTTCCACGCCAGATACTCGATCCCGAGATCGCGCAGTGTGCTTTCCCGCACCTCGTAGAGGGTGAAAACCAGACTCAACTGCGGTGCCGGCCGATCCAGAAAGCCGAGGAATTGGTAAACGAATTCCGAATTGCTGGTATTGTCTTTCCAATAGATCTGATTGGAGTTGCTGTCCCATCCGTAAACCGATCCATACGGCCCGGCGTTAATAAACGCATTGACAATGGTGTTGACCAATGTCTGCCCGGAACGGTATTTCGGCTGGTACACCGCCCGGGTGATACCGGTACCTCTGATGATTTCGCCCGGTATCTTGCCGTCGAGCCGGATGGGCCGGTCAACTTTGGCGATAAAATCATCCACATAGGGCATCATGCCGACGGGACAGGTCACGGTCAGGATCTGCTGATTGTCGTTACCGTATTCGATGCAATTCACGATCGAATTCATGTTGTAACGCCGGACCATGCTCATGACAAACGGCATGACATCGTTGGATTGGGCATACTTGAGTGTGAAAATCTTGGAAACCATGTAATCCTGGGCATCGTCCTGCACCAGCCGGACCGTCCGTTTGCCCGGCTCCGGTCCCTGTCCGGCCGGTGATTCCGCGGCCGCATCCCCGGCAGTTGCCAAAACTGCCGCCAGCAACAGTTGAAAATAAAATTTCATTTTCCCCCCTCCTTCCGGTTATCCGGTCATCCGGCGCATAACCTACCCCGGCAGTTGCCAAACGCCAAACGGCAGAACCAAAACAAAAACGCCTGCGATTCCTGTTTTTTGTGCCAATCAACATGTTGACAATACTTTTTTCGTGATTTTTTTTCTTTTTTCCTTGACAAGCGGCGTGAACGGTGGTAAACTTTCCCAAGCAGCATATTCCGCATGGTGCGGATTCATGTTTTGCAGTATCTGCTAACATAAGGAGAATCAAAAATGGCAGACAAGAAAGAAATCTTCGCGGACGGTATCGGTCAGATCCACTTTGCCGGCGGCATGGTGCGTTTCGACTTCATCACCCTTCAGCCCAACGCCGACGGCGCAGCTCCGACTCCGGAAGTCTTCGCCCGCGTTATCATGCCCCCGCAGGGCTTCCTCGGCGCCTTCAACTCGATGCAGCAGCTGATCGACCGTCTGCTCGAAGCCGGCGTTCTCCAGAAGAACGAACAGGCTGCTGAATAAGCGATCCTGATTCTCAATCGTAAAACGGCAGAACTGCGATGAATTTCTCCTGTGACGGCTGGACGGAATATGTGGCTGCCCACACCGGTTATCTGGTAGTGGGCAGCGGCTCCGTGCTGTCCGTCCGGGGAGGCTCCGGGACCGGGAAATTCTTCTCGTTCCGGAGCATCCTCCCGGAGATCGGGCCGACCTTCATGGTCCGCCCGGCAGCGGCACTGCTGGAACAATTCTCGTTCCGGCTGGAGCAGCTGCACAACATCGCGATAACCGTTGGCACCGAAACTGTCCGTACCGTGGTACAGACGGTCCGCCGGTGTCACCGGATGGTGGTTCGGGTATTTTCCCGGATCATCCCCGCCGTCAGGATCCTCCGGCTTTGATTTCAGCCGGACCCCGGGTTTCACCACCCCGGTGCCATCTGTCTGTTTACTGTTGTTGTCGCGCTCCGCTTGGAGGCGCATTTTTTTTGCCCGGACAGCAGCAAACTCCCCCACCCTGCGCCACGCCCCTCGGTCGACGACAACGAAGGCAGCCGTAATGAAAAGCGGCCCTCTGCCGCCAATCAAGCCGACCCAACGAGGCGGGCACGACATTTCGGGCCGATATTCGCCTGAAAAATCATTTCAGCACGTTAACGCAAGAAGCGAATCCGGCATGGAAGAATGAAAAACACAGAAAAGCGGGGTATTCGTCGTAATCCGGAGTCGGTTGCGAAATAACGACCTCCTGACCAAGCATCGGATCAAAAGCGACCTCATGCATGGCAGGCCCTCTATTCGCCAAAGAAGCCGTTTCATAATACCAATGAAACGGATCCTGTCCCAAGGCCTGATATATTTTCAACCGCCAAATGTCCGATCCTTCGCTTCGCTGCGATGGTGCATGTCCGCCCGATCTTTTGCCACCAAATGGACCCATCATCTGACCTATATCAACACTCTCCCGACGGCCATAATCTTGATTGTCGGACTTATGCGTTGCATTTTTCATCTCCGATTCCGCCTGTCTGATATTTCTCATCATATTCGATACGACATGCGTGGCGGATAAGTCATTGAAAGCGTGCCGAACCTGCGCGTCAAGAGACTCCTTTTCATGCTGATCCTTTACCGGGAAAAAAATATCCATCCGCAAAAGAATGTTTCCCAAAAGCCAAATTCTTGTCTCACAAGCCTGTTGAAAATGATGATTGCCGCCATACCGAAGAACCGAGAGGGGACCGACACGAGCAAGGCTGTATTTTTGTTTGACATAAGCCCCTTGGGCAAATTCTTTCATGTTGCTGTATGATTTACCCGGAATAAGACCGAAGATTTCCTGCTTTTCAGCCGTAAAGCAATCTTTTACATCGTTGATAAATTCGGCCGGCGGCATGATATAGGGAACGCTGTTGTACAGCACAACCCGTTTGTTGCCTTGGCATATCGGGCACACCTCCGTATTGGAATTGGCGCTCATGATCCCTCTCGTCCCACTTCCATACATTACCGTTAATTTCTGCCCGCACCCATTGCAGAATTTACATTTTTCACTCTTTTCCTGAGTCCGCTTGACAGGAAGTGCGGAACAATGTTTTCTCCACGCCTGCATGAACTTTTCTTCATTAAAGGCTGAAGTTTTAATTTTTTCTTCGGGAGAAGATGGCTGTATTTCCTGTTCTCTTTCAGGATAAAGGATCTTTCTGATTCCGAGCAGCAACGCTGATTTTTCCCCATAGGAATTTTTCAGATAGGTCGATTTCCATGAATGGGTCGTTTTCAACCGGCTTCTATCTGCCAGCATCCTTTCAATTTTTCTGATATTGTTTATATCGAAATTCTTCTTCTCAAGCTCATTTATGACTTCGTCGCACAAATCCGAAATCCCTGCAAAAAGTTCGACTTCATCTTTTATGTCGTCATGGTTCAATTTTTCACAATTTTCCAATTTGATTCTGTCAACCCGGGTGGCAAAACGGCGAACAGATGTCTCAAATCTATCCGGCTGAAATCTTGAACCCTGTTTGGTGGCATCACGGTCGCGGATAATCGTCATGTAAGTCGCCACGCCGATCACTTTTGCGCCGCTTTTTTCAATGACGGGTCCGCCGCTGTTGCCTTTGACAAACGGCGCATCGACTTCAATTTTATCCGGCCCGATACCCAAAAAATGACCTTCTTGCGAGACAATGACTTGGGCGCCTAAACTATTTCCGTAAGCAATGACCTCCTCGTTCCCATTGATTCTGTCCGGGGATGGGTGCAACTGCAAATTGGGGCGTTCATCCAGATTATTGCGGTCGATTGGAATAATGGCAAGGTCGACGGCAGGGGAGGAATAAATGGTGTCGTATTTATATTCATTGCCGTTGACATCGGTTATTTTGGCCTCTTTTATTTCAAGAATGACGTGATTGTTGGTCACAACCATATTTTGGCCTTCTATTTCCGTAAAAAAACCGGAGCCGTCGCCGTTTTTGCCGCTGATAATACACACGCTGTTTCGAATATCGGCGTCCGAAGCGTTGATAAAATGCGGAATTGCACAAGAAACACACAATAATAAAGCAAGAAACTGTTTCATACGTCATCTCCTTTTTGTGAAAATACAAATACAGGTATTTTTGTCAAAAAAAAATCCGCGGATACCGAAATGGGATTCCGCGGACAGGGGAAGACAAAAAAAGCGACGGGATTTCTGCCGATTCTGTTGCGAAATCCAGCGGCGCCAAGAAGGGGTGTAAAAGCCGAACACTTCCAAACGCCGCATATGTAGGTCCCGCCAAGAACCCGCTCCCCGAACGCAAAGAAGCGCCCGGCAAGATGTGAAGACACAATCCTACCGGGACATTTCATCTCATCGAGGGGCAAATGGGCTTATATTAACTTGGCGGGTTCACATATGCATTTGCTGAAATATCAACGGTTGTCAAAAAACCGCGGCGATGAGCCGCTGTTTTAATTATAGCATTTCATGCCGTCTTTTCAAGCCATGAACCGGAAAATTCTTGTCATGACAAAGGGGGCGGTAAATATAAAACGCCCCGCCGCCGTAACAACGGCATTGGGGCGTAATTTCGAGGATAACGGAGGATCGCCGCTTATCGCACTACATCGAAGCTGCGGCTTTCTTCATCCCAGCGGCAGACATACGGCGATTTGACCGCTTCCGGAGCCACATGGATCAACCGGAGCGGATTGTCAAAGGTCAGCCGGATCATATCCTCGCCCGAAAGTTCCGGAATCGTGCAAAGCGTTTTCACACAGCCGGTAATGGTGGCTGAAGAACCGACCAGACAGCGTTTGGCCGGATTGTGCAGATAGCCGTTGGGTTCAATGACCACATCGTTCCCCATGGAGTGGTAACGCCCCGGAGGCATACCGGCCAGCGAAGACGCATCGCTGACGATGACCGCATTTTCGATCCCCTTGACACGGAGCATGATCTTGACCAGATCCACCGGCAGATGATGTCCATCGGCAATGATCCCGGCCGACAGTCCATCCACTTCCAGCCCATCGAGCAACGGGTTGCGGTGACGATCGACCTCATTCGGCATACCGTTGCCCAAATGGGTCTGCCAGGTGGCACCGGCATCGCGGCAGGCGATCAACTGTTCGCGCGTTGCCAGCTGGTGGCCCAGCGAAACGGTGATCCCCAGGTCAACCGCGCAACGGGTCAACTCGACGGCACCGGGATTTTCCGCCGCGATCGTCAGCACCCGGATGTTACCTTCGGCCCATTCCTGCATCTGCCGGAGAAAATCCGGATCGGGCTGCCGGACATAAGCCGGGGTGTGGGCACCGACGGCACCGGGTTTATCGGAAATAAACGGCCCTTCGGCATGGATCCCGAGGATGCGGCCGGCGAATTCCGGACGGCGCATCGTCTTGACAATGATACCGAAATTGTGCTGATAGATCTCCGGCGAAGACGTGATGACAGTCGGCAGAAAAGCGGCACAACCGGTATCAAGAAGTTTGGTGGCGGCAAAAATAAATTGTTCTTCTGTCAGCGAGATATCGCTGAAATCCACCTGCAGGTAGCCATTGACCTGCAAATCAACAAACCCCGGAATCTCCCGCATAACAGCACTCCTTCCTGTATTGGCCATCCGGCCGTGTTTCCATTCCTCCGGACAATATAGCACCGAATTCAAGAAAGTTAAAATATTTAACCAAAAAAATTTCATTTATCTTCCGGAAAATCCCGCCAAAACGGTACGATGACCCGCCGGAACGGAACGGCGGCGATATTGACGGCCGCGATCCGGCTTTTTGTTCCGGATGGCACTTGAAAAATTTGCAAGCAAAAAAAACTACGCATGGCATTCCTGACGGCCTGCCATCCGTAGCTTTAGCGAAGGATGGCTAATGACTTTTCTTTTCCAAGGTTCTCAACAGGATTTCAAAGTCCTGCCGGATTTGCGGAACTTCATCCATCGCCATCGCTCGGCAACACTCTAAAACGATGAATAAGAATCCGATAAAAATCACCGAAAGAAATATTCCCCACCAAATAA
>JAFQLP010000132.1 GCA_017414565.1 Lentisphaeria bacterium
AATTTTTCACCTTTGGCATCGCGCAGGACGTAGACGACCCGGCCCCAGTCGGAAGCGGCGGTGACATCCATAGTAATATAACGGCCCTTGCCGGGAATGAGGATCGGTTTTTCCGGGACCAGCGTGGTGTAGTAGGGCATGATGCCGCGATCGACCTTCTGCGGCGGCAGAATCATTTTCAGACCGGCATCGGTTTTCTCAAGTTCCATTGTCGCCGGGAATCGGCGGACGCTGCCGGGAGAGGATTCAGTGTATTCAATATCGGTATCGACGACCTGTCCGGCGAGAATGTCTTTGACATTACCGAGTTTCAACACATTATTGCCGAGCTTGATATCGCTGTTGTCCGGAGTGCCGAACCGGATATCTTCACTCTTGCTGTAAACAAAAATCGGCATTGGGGAAGCGACCAGTTTTTTGATCGGGTTGTCCATGATATCAAAGGCGCGGGTGAATTTCATCTTCACTTCGCGTTTGCCGCGCACCGTCCAGATGGCGTACATGATGGCGCCGTTGCGGGAATCTTTATACTGAATACAGTAGGTGGAAAGACTTCCGGTGGGGATCCATTTGACAAACTCCATGTGGCGCATGTGGCGGATCAAGGTCGCCTGCGCGCCGACGATGTAGTAGGGATCGGCTTTGTGGCGGGAACTGCCGCCGCCGGCATAGTGCTGTTCGCCCCAGTAGGAGGAGTTTTCCGGACCGGCGCCGATGGTGCTGAAGAAGCGGTTGATGCCGTAGGTGGAAAGAATAAGCATGATACGGATGCTGTGCGCCGCGTGCTGTTCAGCGGTGAGGGCACCCTCTTTCACGCCGCCGATACATGGACCTTCGACGGTGACGATCAGCGGTTTGACCTTTTTGTATTTGTTCCAATATTGCATAAACTGCCAGACCCCGTGGAGCGTGCCGCCGTGGAACTGCATTTCCGGCATACGGTCAAAAAAGCCGATATCCAGACCGTAACCGTCAACATATTCGCGGGTTTCCGGGTCTTCGAGATAGGGGATGGCAAAGGTGGGCTGTCCCCAGGGCATCAGGATCTTCTGTCCGGGGAAATTTTTGCGGTAAATTTTGCCGAAGTTGAGAATGATGCGCTTGAAGTGCTGGAAGCGCTCCTCTTCCGCCGGGGTGCGTTTATAGCGCGGTTCGCCGTAGAATTCGGGGAGGGAACCGCCGCCGCCGATGCCGCCGGGTTCAGCGAAAACATACATGAAACTCGGTTCGCTGTACTGATTTGCCGGCATCCGGGTTTCCAGAAGTTTTTTCTCAAGATCGGGGGTGTCCAGCGTCCACGAACGGCAGTTGAGATTGCTGGACATAAAACTTTTCATGCCGTATTTTTTCATCAGATCGGCGTGATAGGTGGTATTGAGAATGTCGGTGGCAAAGGAGAATGTTTCCATTCCCAGCCGGGCGCTGTGGGCGATCGAAGTGCGCGGGGAGGGGCTGAAGTGCATTCCGCTGCGGGCGGGCCAGGAGCCGAAAATAAAACCTTTGGCATTGAAGGGACGGGCTTTATATTCCCGCTTCTGGATGCGGGTGAGCGTGTGGGTGTAGAGAACACCGTTTACGGTGAGTTCGACCTGATGCCAGCCGTATTTCCGGAGCGGCAGATCGAAACGGTAGCTGGTGCTGCCTTGTGCCGGAACTTCGACGACCGCTTTCTGATTGTGCTTTTCTTCGCGGTCATAGCTGAATGTGTGCAGCTTGAGGTCGGCTTTGACCGCTTTATCAAGTTTATTGGTCAGCGTTACCGAATAGGCGGGCTTGCCGTCCACCCACAAGTTGAAAAGGGATTCCGGCATGAATTTTACTTCCAGATCGGTCATGCCGAGGGTGACGGCGTAGACCTGCACTCCGGAGGGAACCCCG
>JAFQLP010000133.1 GCA_017414565.1 Lentisphaeria bacterium
GACACCGTTGATCATTTCCGGTCCGGTTCCGATGTCATCCAATCAGTACGCGGAACTGCGTGATTCGGTGAATTCGCTTTACAGCAAGCAGAATATGCTCTGTTCGCGGCTGGTGCGGGAGGCTGGCGAGATTTTGCAGCGGGCGGAGATTTCCGACGATGCAGAGATGAAGCCCTGACCAAACTCCTGCAGGTCAAACTGGGGATGCCGACCCACAAACAGCTGCTCCGCACGCTGGAAAACGGCGAGATCCTGAAAGCATTGGAACGACACGAAAGTTTCGTCCGCAGCGACAACAACCGCGGTATGCTCCAGGAAGTGCAGAGCGAACTGTTTTTCACCATTGACGAAAAATCCCATGAGGCCGATCTGACCGCCAAAGGCCGCCATGAACTGGCTCCGGATGATGAATCGGTCTTTGTGGTGCCGGATCTGGCTGCCGAGATCAACCGTATCGACCATGATCCGGCTTTGTCGCCGGAAGAACGGCGCATCCGCCGGGAAGAATTCCAGAACGAATTTCTGGGTAAGAGTGAACGGCTGCACGATCTTTCGCAGCTGCTCAAAGCCTACTGTCTGTTTGAAAAAGATTACCACTATGTCGTGCAGAACGGCAAAGTGCTGATCGTGGACGAACATACCGGCCGTTTGATGCCGGGGCGGCGTTTCAGCGACGGTCTGCATCAGGCTCTGGAAGCCAAAGAAGGGGTCGAGATCGAACAGGAAACCCAGACCATGGCAACGATCACGATCCAGAATTATTTCCGGATGTACGACAAGTTGGCCGGTATGACCGGTACGGCCGAAACCGAAGCGGCTGAATTCCATCAGATCTATAAACTGGATGTGACGGTGATCCCGACCAACCGGCCCTGTATCCGGGAGGACGAAAACGATTCGATTTTCAAAACCCGCCGGGAAAAATTCAATGCGATCGTGGATGAAGTCGCGGCGCGGCACGAAAAAGGTCAGCCGGTGCTGCTCGGCACGATCTCGGTGGATGATTCCGAAATTTTGAGCCGTATGCTCAAACGCCGCGGCATCCCCCACAACGTGCTGAATGCCAAAAATCACCAGCGCGAGGCGGAGATCGTGGCCATGGCCGGTCAGCGCGGGGCTGTTACCGTGGCGACCAATATGGCCGGGCGCGGGACGGATATCAAACTCGGTGAGGGGAGTGCTGAACTGGGCGGTCTGCATGTGATCGGCAGTTCCCGGCACGATTCGCGGCGTATCGACCGTCAGCTCCGCGGGCGGTGTTCGCGTCAGGGCGACCCGGGTTCTTCGAAATTTTATGTGTCGCTGGAAGACAATCTGATGCGTTTGTTCGGGTCCGACCGGATCATCAAGATCTTTGAACGGTTCGGGCTGGAAGAGGGCGAGGAACTCCAGCATCCGTGGCTGAACAAGTCGATCGAAACCGCACAGCGGCGGGTGGAACAACAGCATTTCTCCATCCGTAAGCGCACGCTGGAATACGACGATGTGATGAATAAACAGCGGGAGATCATTTACGCGCTCCGCAAAGACGCGCTCTTTACCGATAATCCCCATGACCTGCTGTTCGGGATCGTGGAGCAGGTGATCGCCGACGAAGTGATCGCCGCCGGTGCCCCGGTCGCGGGCGGCGGTGAAGGTGAACCGAAATTCCGGGCGGATGCCGTTTGCGATTATCTGAACCGGGTTTGCCCGATCGGGTTCCGGCCGGAGGACCTGACTGCCGGTTTGACCAATGGGCAGTTGACCGATCCCAAGGCCATGACATTGCAGATCGTTGACCGCATGGAGGCGGCGTATGCCGAGCGCAATCAGTCGATGCCGGAGGATCAGGTGAAATACCTGGAACGGCACACGGTGCTGGATTCCATTGACCGGTTGTGGCAGGAACATTTGTATGCCATGGACGGATTGCGCGGCAATATTTCGTTGCGGGTTTATGCCCAGAAAGATCCGCTGGTCGAATACAAAAATGAGGCCTATGATATCTTCAAGACGATGATGGACCGGGTGTACCGCAGTATTGTGGAAAATCTGTTCCGGGCCACATTGACCACATTGGCTTCGCTGGAGGAACTGCTGCGGTCACTGCCGCAGGAATTGATCCACCAGAATCTGGACCAGTTCGCCGCCGTGCCGGAGATCGCCGCGGCGTTGTCGGGGCAGGCGGACGCGGGTCCGGCCGGGCCGGAAGAGGCGGATTTCGTTGCGGCAGAGCCGCAGCCGCAACCGGTTCCGATGACATTCCGCCGCGCCGGAGAAAAAGTCGGGCGCAACGATGTCTGCCCCTGCGGCAGCGGGAAAAAGTACAAAAAGTGTTGCGGCCGTTTCGAATGATCCGCCGTCCATCCGCGGCGTTCTGTTCCCTGCTGACGGCATTCATCGCCGGTGCGGGGCTGCGGTTGTGGACACTCGGATTTTTTGAATTCAAAGAGGAACAATTCGGCAACATGCTGGCCGGGATGGATATGCCCGGCCGGTGGTTCCTGGTGAATCACGGGATCGCCAGCACGGTGGGGGTACCGAATGGGGCCGGATTGTTTCAGATCATGGGTGTGTGGGCTCTGTTGGGTGCGCGTACCCCGTTTGCTTTTGCCGCCTGCGGCGTGGTCGCCTCCATCGCCGCCATGGTGTTGTTTTACCGGATGCTGAAACGCTATGGCTCCGGTTTTGCCCGGACCGGCGTGTGGATGCTGGCGTTGCTGCCGTCATCGGTGCTGTTGGCCGCCAATATCTGGCCGCACAGTTATCTGGGGTTGCTGGCGGTGGCGATTCTGTGGCTGACCACCGTGGCATGGGAACGGCAGAGCGCGGTCCTGTGGTGTTGTGCCTGCGGGCTGACGGCGTGGGCCGGAACGGTGCATCTGTCGGCGTTTTTTCTGCTGCCCGGATTGGCCGCGGTCGGCGAGATGATGAAGCTCCGCCGCCAGATTTGGGCCGCGGCCGCCGGAATCGGACTGGTGATCGTGCTGCCGTGGCTGTGGCATCTTTGTTTCCAATGGGATAAAACGATGTATGATGTACCGGTATCGAAGGCGTTGTGGCGCATTTGGAGCCGGGAATTCGCCGGATGTTTCGGTGGTGGCTGGCTGTCGGAATATTTTGCCGATCCGGTTGCGCCTCTGGCATGGATCTGGAGCCGTCGGGGCGGCCGGGTGCTTCTGATTCTGGCGGGCGGATTGCCGTGGATCGGTGTCATCCGGGCGGGGATCGCGCTGTGCCGCCGCGAAGAGATGCCGAAAATCGTCTCCGTTGCTTTTGCGCTGACATGGTCCGTGATCATGGGGTACACGCTGCTTCAGACCCGGCTGTATTTCTTTTATTTTGTCATTATGATGCCCGCTTTGATCGTAATGGCGGCGTACGGCTGGAGCCGGTTGCGTTTGGCATGGCTGCGGCGGGGGATAACGGTGTTGTGGTGTGTGGCCGCACTGGGGGTGTCGGTTACGGCTCTGGAGACATTGCGGTATCCCGGCGGGCATCCCCTGGAGTACGGTCCCCATATCGGATTCTGGAACCGCTGTACGGCTGAATTGAAAGCCGAACAGGCCGTTGCCCCGCTGTGTCTGGATTTGGCCGTCGAGGGGCCGGTCGGCGAAAAATTGTCACCGCATATCGTGAAGTATTTTCTGAAGCCGTATCACGATCCGTCCGGGCGGCCGTGCCGGTTGACGATCAGTTATGATCCGGTCCGTCGCTGTTATGAACACCGGCTGGTTTTTGCAGAGTGACATAGAGTACCGTCCCCAGAATCGCCAGTACCAGCAGAATGGGGAGCAGTGAAGCCGTGCCGGTCAAATCAAAGGCAATCGTGCCGAAGTTGAAACTGCTGTATTCCCGGATGGTTTCCCATTGCGGTGATGTGCCGTAAAGCCGCGGCAGATTACAGGCGAAAATGGCCCCGTTTGCCATCATCCAGAGCGAGTGGAGGATCGGAAAGGTTTGGGCTTGAACATCCATGGGCGAGGTGAAAGCCAACCCCATCATGCCGGTAAATGACAGGACACCCAGCACGATCATGGTCGTACGCAGGGTGCGGTTTTTCCAATCTGTCACGGCCCCGGCGAATGCCGCCAGCGGCAGGGCCGGGATCAGGTAGCGGGGCGAAGATGTTTCGCCACCGTGCCAGCCGTTGAATCCGGCATTGATCAGTGTCATCGTCAGGAAAATCCCGAGCGTTACCATACCGGCCGTCCGGAGTTCCGGTTTGCGGCGGCAGGCATACCAGCCGACCCATGCCGCCAGCAGCAGCGGCGTTTGGGTGAAAATCCCGCGGCCCGGCGCAAACCAGAGTTTGAAGATGCGGGAAAGCGACGGCATTTCGGCGATCCCCCCCGATTCCGACAGAAAGACCGGATTGTTGAATGCCGTGGCCGGACGGAACGGCGAGCCGAAACAGTACCAGTGGTAGCCCGCAAAAAGCAGGGCAAACGGCAACGATCCCAGCAGAAAATCCACGATCATCCGGCGGTCGCGCAACGCCACGAACAACAGCATCCCCGCCGCAAACGCAAACGCCATGTAATCGGTCAGTGCCGCCAGACCGCACCACATGCCGCCCCAGCGGTACGATTGCCGTCCGGTCCCCGCCGGGATCAGGCAATTCATGGCCAGGATTTCACACGCCGCCGCCATGGGAGCCCCCCACAACTGGGTGCTGTAGGGCCAGAGCGGGGTCGCCAGTGTCAGGGCCAGACTCCAGCCGACAGCCGCGGCCGGGGTGCGGCCGAGCCGCCGGAGCAACCGGTAAAAGGCCGCCGCTCCGATGGCCGTCCATATCCCGGATGATACCAGATTGATCAGATACGCCAGCGCGATATCCCATTGGTACGGCAGTCCATCGGGATAAAACCAGGTCAGTATCCGGTAGGCCGGAGCATAAAAAATCACCCCGGGCAGAAAATTTCCCGGTGCTTTGTTGGAATAAAAATGGCCGTTGTACGAGGCCCAGTCACCGGTATTGAAATTGTGTTGCGGGTAGGGGATGAACCGGTCGATCTCCGGTCGTCCGTCTTCGGACAGCGCGTACACCGCATCGTAGCGCGACGACTGATGCCAGGTTCCGTGGTTGAAAAAGGCTCCACAGGCAAACAGCACCAGCACAAAAAGCCAACAGGCGGTTTTCCGGTCGGGTGTCGACAGGATCTTCATGAACGGCTGCGGCTCCGTTCCGATGCCGGGAAAAGCCGGTGTTTTTTCCATCCGGTCCGGCAGAGCAGATACAGCAGTGCCACCTGCAGACAGCCAATGCCGTAGGTACAGCTGCGGCGGAAATTGATGCTGGAACATTCTTCAAAATATTTGGTCGGGCAACTGACCTCCGCCACGGTGGTCCCGCTCCACAGGATCTGCGCCAGCATCTGATTGTCGAAAAGAAAATCATCCGAATTCCCCTCCAGTTCAAGCGAGCGGATCAAGTCCGCCGAAAACGCCCGGTACCCGGTGTGGTATTCCGATAATTTCGCGCCGAACACAAGATTCTGGAAAAAAGTCAGTATCCGGTTGGCAATGTATTTGTAGAACGGCATGCCGCCTTTGAGCGCGCCGCCGCCGAGGATGCGGGAGCCGATCACACAACGGTACAGACCATTGCCGATCATGGAGGCCATGGCCGGAATCAACAACGGCGTGTACTGGTAATCCGGGTGGACCATAATGACAATATCCGCACCGCCCGCCAGTGCCAGCGCGTAACAGGTTTTCTGATTGCCGCCGTAGCCGCGGTTGCGTTCGATGCGGTGGTAACGGAGCCGGTCGCCGCCGAACCGGTCGATCAGTTGACGGGCGCACATCCCCGTATCGTCACTGCTGCAGTCATCGACAATGATAACATCATCGACAAACGGCTGGGCCAGGACTTCGGTACAGGTCTGCTCCAGAGTTTGCGCCGCATTGTAGGCGGGCATCACGACTGTAATGTGTTGTTGATTATACATGACAGAAAATATAGCACGCCTGACAGATTAATCAACCGTTTTCACCGCCCCGATGACGGATTCAACGGTACGGTTTCGCCGTCAGCCGGTAAATCGTACACCAGCGCGATCGGGCAAATGGTTTCATATCGGCCCGTTCCAGAATTTGCCGCTTCAGCGTTTCGCCGATCCGTTGTTCCCATTCAAAACTGCTGATGAAAACCGGGTGTTTTTCCGCCAGAAGCCGGTTCAATTCCGCCGGAGTTTCCTCCAGAACCTGCGGGAACGGCGCGATCCCCGCCGCCAGTATGGCCGGGGACCGGTGATCGGCCGCATGGGCCGGAAACGGGTCCGGGTCCGCCAGCCGTGTTTTCATGGTGACTTTATCCACGTATTCCGGCCAGCGCAACAGCGGGTAGATGCGCCGCGCAGTGCCGTTGACAAAAAAACGGGTCGCCATGGCCGGGTCGGAACTGGACAGCAGTACGCTGTTGTCCGGGATCGCCGAATGGCAGTAGCGGAGCATCCCGATTTCGTAAGTCACAAATTCCGGCGGCCGGTTGAATTCCGATTTGATGTGGATCGTCCAGCCGATGGCCGGTAGCAGGATCAGGAGCAGAGCCGGGACCGGCGGCAGCAGCCGTCCCGCGACCGCCGCCAGATTTACCGCCAGTATCAGCAGGGAGAACGCCCCGGCCGGGAGCCACAGCCGCCCTTCAAAATAAAAATACGGGAGATACAGCAGAGCCGTGCCGATCACCACGTAGAGCCAGAAAAAATGGAGCCGTTTCCAGGCCGGCCCCGTTTCTTCGTGCCGTCCCGCTCCGGCCAGCCAAGCCGCCGGTACCGACAACAGCGCAAGCACCGTTGCCAGACAGACCGGTTCCTGATACAGCAATTTCAAATTAGGCAGCAGATAGCGGCGGTTGAACACCAGTTCCGGGTAATCATACGGTACCGGACACCAGTAGGCATAGCCGCCCCGGAACAGCGTACCGAAAATCAGAAAATTGTGGAGCAGCCCGCAGAGCAGCATTGCCACGGACGGTATCACCAGTGCCAGCAGTGCCGGACGGCGGAGTTGCGGCTGACGGATGCGGCTCCATTCCAGAAGCGGCAGGGCCAACAGCAGATAACCGCTGCTGCGGATGGCCCCGCACCAGGCGGTCAGCAATCCGATGATAAGCCAATCCCGGAGCCGCGGCTGGATCATATCGCCGAGCCGGAGATAACACCACAGAACCGCAAACTGCAACGCCGTGTAGGGGATCTCGGTCATGGCCGTGCCGCTGTAAAAGGCAAATGACGGATAGCCGAAAACCAATGCCGCCGCCAGTATCCCGGTGCCGCGGGGGCCCGCTTTGCCGCCAGCCGCCATTGCCAGCAGCAGGGCGGCGATCCCCATGACATTGACCGCCGTGACCGCCCCGAGCAGATCGCCGGAAAGCCATTGCCCCGGCAGCAGGACCGACAGCGAGAACCAGGGCAGATAACGCGAGGGATACAGGATGTCATTCAGCCGGAAACCCAGTTTGCCTTCACGGAGAAAGGTGTCCGCGATCAGGGTGTATTCACTGGCATCCGGTTTGAAGTAAAAGGCGGTCCCCAGTTCCGCCGGTGTGCGGAGCGTGAGCCAGGCGATCCCCAGCACCAGCGCGGCGGAAAGCACCGTCAGCGGGGTGATCCACCAGCGGGATGCCGGAGCGTCAGGGGCGTCAGCGTTTGTCATAAGAAAGATCTCCGGTAATGTAGCATTTGATATAAGTACGGCACGCGGGAAGCAGCAGCAGGGCGGTCAGTCCGGTCAGATACCGCAGTATCCACCCGCAGTTCCACCCCTCCAGAGCCAATGCCGTCAGAACAAACCAGACCGCAATGGTCAGGCAGACCGCGGCGACCGTGGGGATGCGGCGGAAATAATACCGGACAGCCAACAGCATCAGCGGCAGCGGCAGGATCTGCCAGATCCCATGCTGCCAGAAGTCCGCCGATTGAAGGCTCTGGCACGCCAGTCCGGTCAGAAGTCCCGGCAGAAACCCGCTTTGAAACGGAAAAAGCGGCCATTTCCAGTCCGGATGCTGCCGGAGAAAGTACAGTTGCCGACGGGAGGGCTGCAGCCGTTCCAATGCCGCCGCCAGTATCAGAATGATCCCCGCCGTCGAAAGGATCGCGGCCGGGGTCGCCGTTTGCAGCGGGATGCCGGAGATCATGCAGATCCCCGCACCGATCAGCAGGGGCGGCCGGAGCAGCAATGCGTGGTTCGCCGCCGGCGGACGCAGCAGCGAATAATGGGTCAGCAGTACCAGTATCAGCAGAACCAGTGCCGCCGGAGCCAGTGCCTGCATGGTCGATATGGTGATATCATCCCAAATTTTGACAACGATACACAGCATCAGCGGCAGGCCCCACCCGCTGTTGCCGGTGGCAACCGTCAGCATCAGCATCGTTTGGATGGCCAGACAGGCCAGCGGCAGGGCCGCCAGACAAAAATGCAGCGGACAGAGCAAAAGCCACACCGGCAATCCCAGCAGATAGAACGGCAGGCTTTGTTCCCATACGATCCGCCAGCGCGGCCAGGGAGTGCCGATGGCCGGGTCCAGCCCCGGTTTCCGCCGGGTGGCAGCGACCCCGGAAAGCAGGAGCATGATCATGATGCCGAGCAGGAAGGCAAGAGCGAAATGGGCAAGCTCTACCGGGATGATTGCGGTGCAAAAGGGAATCCCTGCGATCAGCGGCACCGCCGCCAGACACAGCCACATCCGGGCCCGGAAAAACCAGCGGAGCTGATGCCGCAGGATCGGGCATGAAGGCAGATGAAATTTCATGATTTTTCCTCCGTGGCATTCAGATAAAGATCGGCAATGCGATGGGTGGTGTGCTGGACCGAGGCGATCGGCAGCCGTTCGTGAAAGCATCGTTCCAGAAATGACGGCACGGCATCCGCATCCGACACCGTTATCTGCATCCGGCTGCCATTGATTTCCGTTTTCACCACCTGCACCATGGCGGCGATGGCGGCGCGGAACGGTTCCGCCGGACCATTGAATGTCAGGGTCAACTGCGGCAGAGCCGGAGTCCCGTCAAGGGCTTCGTTGCGGATGACCCGGCCCCGGTCGAGGATCACAATGTCATCGCAGATTTCATCCAGTTCGCTTAAAATATGGCTTGAGATCAAAATCGATTGGCCGCGGGATGGCAGCTGCTTCAAAATCCGGTAGAGATCAAGACGGGACCGGGGATCAAGCCCCGATGCCGGTTCATCCAACAGCAGGACATCCGGCGCGCCGATCAGAAGCCGGGCCAGCGCGACCCGCTGTAATTGACCGCAGGAAAGGTCCGTGAGCCGTTTGTTCCGCCAATCCCCGATGCCGGTCAGTTCCAGCTGTTCCGCCATGGCCGCGCGCAGACGGTTCCCGGTCAGGCCGTGAAGCCGCGCCGTGGTGTCGAGCAGATCGTTGACCGTGGTGAACCGGTCCGCGGCCGGGTGGTCGGGCAGATAGCCGATCCGGCCCGCCAGCCGGTCCGGAAAATCGATCAGGGAAATCCCGTTGAGCAGGGCGTCGCCCGCATCCGGCTGCACCAATCCCGCCAGAATCCGGAACAGTGTCGATTTACCGGCTCCGTTTGCCCCGATAAGTCCGGCGATCCGCCGCGGTGCCAATTCAAAAGAAACCGCATCCAATGCCCGGGTACGGCCGAATTCTTTGGAAATTTCCCGTATTTGCAGCATGTTATTCTCCTATTTTCCGGATCGTGTCCGGGGAATCATCGACCACCTGCGCGGTAACATCGATCACGGTATCCGCCGCTTCGCCGTCCGGATCTGCCGTTCCGGCCGTTTCCGCCCGTTCACAGCCGGGACCGGACGGGGGCGGAGGGAAACGGTGAATGGCAATCACACGGGGACCGAAAAGCCACCGGCAGAGCAGCAGGATCAGAAAAACCGGCAGCAGCCCCAGCAGCAGCGGCAGAAACAGGGTCCCGACCGCCACCAGAATGACGATCAGGAACAGGCAGCCTGCCAACGGCATCAGAGTAATGGTTTTCATGATTCAAAAACGCTGCGGTTCTGCCGAAGTGCTTCGTAAAGCACGATGGCGGTACTGTTGGCCAGATTCAAACTGCGGTGAAAATCGCCCATCATAGGGATCGTCCGGAGCGAATCACGGTAACGGTCATACATTTCCTGCGGCAGTCCGCTGGATTCACTGCCGAATACCAGCGCGTCGCCGGGCTGATAGCAGGTGTCCCAGAAACTGTGTTTGCCTTTGGTCGTAAAGAAAAACAGCCGCAGGCCCGGATTGCGTTCCAGAAAATTTTCCCAATCCGGATAGACTGTCGGGTCAAGGTGATGCCAGTAATCCATACCGGCGCGTTTGAGATATTTGTCTTCCAGCGAGAATCCGAGCGGCCCGATCAGGTGCAGTTTGGTCCCGGTGGAAACACACAGCCGGCCGATGCCGCCGGTATTCTGCGGGATCTCCGGATGATAGAGGACAATGTGAAATGGTTGTTTCATAGATCAATGACAAAATGGGTGAAAACGACATTCCGGCGGACATTCCGCCGCCATCGGAAACGCGGCCGGGTCCGCTTTGCCATCCCGGTCGAGCCGCAGAGCCACCTCGGTTGCCGATGTCAGGATGCGATCCATGACCGTACCCGGAGATGTCACGGCCCCACAGTAATCATACCGGGCCGGTGCTCCCGGGTCCACCAGAATGGAATCTACCCGTTCCGGCGGGATTTTCAAGCGGTTCCAGGCAAAATATTGTTCGATAACACGATAAACTTCATCCCGGTCGGCATCTGCCCCGCGGACCAGCGACAGAAAAACGACCCGGTCGCCGCAACGCCATGCCAGGTGCGTGCCGGTGTAAACCGTCAATTCCGCCAACTGTACCGTGAACGGTGACGGAATGATCAGTCGGTCAAGCGGCGGGACCGCGCCGGTCTCCGCCAACAGATCCCGCCAGAGACCGGTTCCCGTCAACCGTTGCAATTCCGCATCCACTTCGCGGAACAGCCATTCGTAACTCCGGGCGGCTTCCGGTTCGGCAAAGAACGGTATCCGGTGGTCGATCTCCGGATCGCCGAGCAGGATCTCCTGACGGCGGCGTTTCCACAACTGCTGCAGCAGCCGATCGAAACGCCGGACAAAGGATTCGGGAAATTCTTCTTCACCGGATGCGGCCAGAAATCCCTGCCGCAACGATTCCGCCAGCAGATCCCGGCAGAAAGCCGGAATCGTGCGGCGTTGTTTCAAGCGGTGGATCAGGCGGCGGTCCGGATCGCCCCACAATTCATGACCGCCCCGGCCGCCGTAGGAATCAAGAAAAAGTTCCCGCAGACAGCGGCGGTACATGCGCTCCCGGCGGAGTGACCAGAAAAACGGTGCCGCCGCTATTTTGCCGGTACCGGTCAAAGTTCGGTGCCGATCTCTTTCCGCATTTCATGGACCGTGTTGACGGCATCTTCGATGGTGTCGCCCATGGCCAGCAGAACGCCGAGGCGGCGATGGCCTTTGAGTTCCGGTTTGCCGAAAAGACGCATGTCGGTCCGCGGCCGCGCCAGGGCTTTATCCATGCCGGTAAAGGTCATCCGGGTGGAATTGCCATCGACCACGATCGCTTTGGAGGCCGCGGGGCCGCGCTGTTCGATCAGCGGGATCGGCAGGCCGAGGATCGCCCGGGCGTGCAGTTCAAATTCCGAAAGATTCTGCGAGATCAGCGTGACCATGCCGGTGTCGTGGGGACGCGGGCTGACTTCGCTGAACAGCACATTGTCGCCCTGAATAAAGAGTTCCACGCCGAAGATGCCGCGGCCGCCGAGCGCATCGGTAACGGCTTTGGCAACCCGTTTGGCTTCTTCCCAGGCCTTGGCGGACATGGCCTGCGGCTGCCACGATTCCTGATAATCGCCATCGACCTGATGGTGGCCGATCGGATCAAGGAAGGAGGTTCCGCCCACATGACGCACCGTGAGCAGCGTGATTTCGTAGTCAAATTTGACAAATGCTTCCACAATGACTTTGCCGGCACCGGCCCGGCCGCCTTCCTGGGCGATTTTCCAGGAGTTGTCGATATCGGCTTCGCATTTGATGACGCTCTGGCCGTGGCCGGAGGAACTCATGATCGGTTTGACAACGCAGGGGATACCGATCTCTTTGACCGCCTGATCGAATTCTTCGCGGGTGGCGGCAAAGCGGTAGGGCGAGGTCGGCAGGCCCAGTTCTTCGGCGGCCAGCCGGCGGATGCCTTCGCGGTTCATCGTCAGTTTGGTAGCCCGGGCGGTGGGGATCACATGGTAGCCTTCGGCTTCGAGTTCCAACAGCGCATCGGTGGCGATCGCTTCGACTTCCGGCACGATGAAATCGGGTTTTTCTGATTCGATCACCCGGCGCAATTCCGCTTTGTCCAGCATATTGATGGTGTGACTGCGGTGTGCCACCTGCATCCCGGGCGCATTGGCGTAGCGGTCAACGGCAATGGTTTCCACGCCGAGCCGCTGCATGGCAATGACGACTTCTTTGCCGAGTTCGCCGGCACCGCAGAAAAGGACCTTGGTGGCAGACGGGGAGAGAGGAGTTCCGATTTTCATGAGATACCTCCGTTGGGGGATTGGGTTTATGGATTGCGGAGCGCTTCCAGACGACGCTCGCAGACCGTAAGCAAAATGGGGTTGAACAACTGATCCAGATCGCCCTCCATCACGCCCGGCAGGTCAAAGAGCGAAATGCCGAAACGATGGTCCGTGATCCGGTTTTGCGGATAATTGTAGGTGCGGATCCGTTCACTGCGGTCGCCGGTACCGACCTGCGAGCGTTTGTCCGCCGCCAGTTTGGCTTGTTCTTCCTGCTGTTTCATCTCCAACATGCGGGCAAAGAGGATGCGGAGCGCGATCTCTTTGTTGCGGTGCTGGGATTTTTCCTGCTGACTGGCCACCGACAGCCCGGTCGGGATATGAGTCACGCGCACGGCCGAGTCGGTGGTGTTGACGCACTGCCCGCCGGGGCCGCTGGAGCGGAAAACATCGAAACGCAATTCCTCCGGCGGAATGTTCAATTCGACCGCCTGGGCTTCCGGCAGTACCGAAACGGTGATCGTGGAGGTGTGGATACGGCCGCCCGCTTCGGTTGCCGGTATTCGCTGGACACGGTGTACGCCGCTTTCAAACTTCATCCGGGAATAGACTTCTTCGCCGGTCAGCGAAAAGGTGATGTTTTTGAGGCCGCCGAGGGCGGTATCGCTCTGCTCCAGGACTTCGGTCCGCCAGCCGCGGGATTCAAAGTATTTGAAATAGGCGCGGCAGAGGTCGGCGGCAAACAGCGCGGCTTCGTCGCCGCCCGCTGCCGGTTTGATTTCGACGATGATATTGCGGTTGTCATTCGGGTCCGGCGGCAGCAGCGCGAGTTTGACCTGCTGTTCCAGAGCGGCGATCTGCTCTGTCAGCCCGGCGATATCCGCTTCGGCCATTTCCCGCATTTCCGGGTCGTCTTCGGTCGAAAGCAGGTCATGGGTTTCGGCCAGATCGGCAATGGCTTTCACCCAGGCATCAAATCCCCGGAACAGCGACTCCAGTTTGCGATGCTCCTGGGTGATCCGGCGGCACTCCGCCTGATCGGCATAAATCGCGGGATCCGCCAACTGTTTTTCCAACTTGACAAAATCACCGCGCAGATTTTCGATGTGGGCTGCAATATCTTCCGGAACCATAAACTCTATGCCTCGTTAAGCAAAAAACCGCCGGCGGAAAGATCCACGGCGGTTTTTCTGACAACCAAACGCGATCAGGCGTTCTTCTTGTAGCGGCGATTGAACTTGTCGATACGGCCGGCCGTGTCAACAAATTTCTGTTTGCCGGTGAAGAAGGGGTGGCACTTGGCGCAGATACCAACGGTGATCTGCGGACGGGTGGACTTGATCTGCCAGACTTCGCCGCAGGCGCAGGTGACAGTGGCGTCACCATACTTCGGATGAATGTCTTTTTTCACTTTGACTCTCCGTATTGAAAGGTTATATTTAATGTATTCAAAACAAGTTGCGACCGGCACTCCGGTGCAATGGACAACTAATATAACGCAGAATTTTCTTTTTGCAAATCAGAAAAGGAGATATTTGTATGGATCAAAGAGAATTTTGCCGGCGGCTGGGATGGTCGCGCCGTGACTTGATTCCGATGCGCCCCGTCTGGCGCCGTTGTGCCGCCCGGCAGAACGAGGTCCCGCCGTTTTACCGCGAAGATTTTATCCGCACCTGGGCGTATGTGATGAAGCCGGATGACAGATTGCTGGAGCAGATGATCGAAGCCGGTAAAGTGGGGGCCGCCACACCGGAGGGAAGGCTGTTCGGCTGGCTGCTCTGTGAATCGGTTTATCATCATACGCCGGTCCTGCCGGTCGGTGCGCTGCCGTTGCCGGAAAAGGCTTTCGGGGAATATGCCGGGCTGTTGCAGCTGCTGGTGGCTCTGGGGGCATTCCCGATGATCTTTGAAAGTTTCCGGGCGGCCGGTATCCCGCAGCATTATGCCGAGGCATGCGGCGGTTGGCTGGCCGGAACGGTGACGATTTACCGGGCCGCGCACAATGGCTCGCCGGGACATACGCTCAGCCAACTTTTCTGGATGCGGCATTATATCGAACTGGAGGTGTTCCGGATCGGACGGTTGGAGTTGGAAACGGCGGAGTATCCGGACCTGTTCCCGGTGATCTGCCGTCACCGGACCGACGGCCGGGTAATGGCGGTTTGCCGCAACGCCCGGTGGTTCCATGCCGACGGGTCATCGGCCAATATCGGCGATGCCGGTGCGGTGCGGACCCGGTTGAAGAATGCCAACGGCGTGATCGAGGGGACCCCGGTGGATCCCATCCGCGGTGTGGCTCTGTTGGGGCAGACGGTGTCGCTGCCGCTGACCGAATGGGAAATCGTCTGCCGTGCCGGGGAGCCGACGGTTTCGATCCATATTCCCGGCGGCGGCGGATTGACCCCGGAACTGGTGGTGGAATCCCTGCGCGAGGCGGCCGGATTTTACCGGAAATACCTGGGGCTGGAACCGAAAATCTGGTGTTGTAGTTCGTGGATCCTGAATCCGGACTGGGAAAAACTGATCCCGGATACCAATATCGTCCGTTTCGGACGGCTCGGATTCCGCTGTCCGTCGTACCCCTCCGGTGGGCGGGACGGGCTGTTTTTCATCTTCGGCCGCAGTGAAGGGGAACCGGAAAGTTTTCCGGCCCGGACCCGTATGGAAAAGGCTTTTCATCAGGTGTGGGAACAGGGCGGGAAATTGTGCTGCGGCAGCATGTTTGTGCTGACCGCCGACCTGGATGAACTGGAACTGGATTTCTACCGGAGGACCCGTTGATTGCCGGTCGTACCGTCCTGTGCCATGGTGGCCGCAAAGGATCTGTTGTAACGATCCAGATGTTCTTTGCTGAAGCTGTTGACCACATAACAGAAGTACGCATGGACCGTCGGATTGCCGTTGCGGAACAATTTGTTCAGGCGCGATGCTATGCCGTTGGCCAGCCGGTCCGGTGATTTGGAGGTGGCCGGTTCCATGCCGGTTTCCTCCGGCGTGAACAGCCCGCTGTCGAGAGCCCGGTCCAATTCGGCATTCCACTCGGTGATTTCGAGCAGACTGCGGTTGGTCCGGCGCAACAGCGAAAGAAATGTCAGCAGCCACGCCTCCCGGCGCCGGGTGTCGGGGCTGTTGAGCATCTGCTGGAGCCGCCGGGTGTCGGATTCGGTCAGCGCGATCAATTCCTCCAGATCGTGGCAACGCTGCCGCCGGTCAGCCATGGAAAGACGGCTGTAACGGCCGGCGAGCAATTCGCCGATCCGGATGAAACGGGCATTGCGACACCCCATCAACGGCGGCAGATTGTCCTTGATCCGGGGGGCAACGCGTTCCAGCAGCGGCAGATGCGGTTCTTCCGGCGTCATGCTTCGGCTCCGGGAAACTGATAAAGCACGGCGATTTCGTCGCACCGGTCTTTTTTGGGGCAATTTTGACAATCGCTCCAGATCTTTTCCGGGAATTGCTCTTTGTCGGTAACGGCAAAGCCCAGCCGCTGGAAAAATCCCGGCGTCAGGGTCAGCGCAAAAAGCCGGAACAGCGGCAGTTCTTCGCGCATCCGGGCGATCTTCCACTCCACCATGGCACGGCCGATCCCGCACCCGTGACAGGCCGGATCGACAGCCAGCGAACGGACCTCAAAAAGATCGGAACCGAAAGCGCGTACCGCAACACAGCCGATCACGGTATCGCCTCGCACCGCCACCGAAAAATTTTTCAGATAGTGGCGGATATCCTCCTCGGAACGGTCGAGGAGGATGTGGTGGACTGCATATTGGGCAACCAGGCGGCGGATCCCCGGTACATCGGAATCCACCGCCGGTCGGACAGTGAAGTCGCTCACTCGGCACTCCCGCTGTTTTCCAGAAAATCACCGATGGTACGGAACTTCTGATAACGCTGATCCTTGAGTTCCGCCGGGGAGAGTTTGCCCAGTTCTTCCAGGTTGCGTTCAATGGCTTCCGCCATGAGTTCCGCCGCCGCATCGAAATCCCGGTGGGCACCGCCGAGCGGTTCTTTGACCAGTTCATCGGCAACTTTGAGCTCGACCAGGTCGGCGGCCGTCAGGTGCAGCTGTTCCGCGGCCAGCGGGGCATGCTGACGGTCTTTCCACAGAATGGCGGCACAGCCTTCCGGGGTGATGACCGAGAAATAGGCATTTTCCATCATCAGGAGCCGGTTGCCGACACCGATGCCGATGGCACCGCCGGAACCGCCTTCGCCGGTGATGATGGCGATGACCGGGACGGTCAGCGAGAACATGTCGCGCAAATTGGCGGCAATGGCTTCACCCACATGGCGTTCTTCGGAGGCGATGCCGGGGAAGGCTCCGGGGGTGTCGATAAAGGTGATGATCGGGGCCTTTGCGCGTTCCGCGGTCTTCATCAGACGCATGGCTTTGCGGTAGCCTTCCGCACTGGGCCAGCCGAAATTGCGGTAAACACGGCTGTGGAGATCCCGGCCTTTCTGGGTGCCGATGACCATGACCGGGCGGCCGCGGAAACGGGCAAAGCCGCCGACGATGGCTTTGTCATCGCGGAACCGGCGGTCGCCGGACAGTTCGATGAAGTCTTCGAAGATCCGTTCCACAAAGTCGAGCATGTAGGGACGGTCGGGGTGACGCGCCAACTGGACCCGCTGCCAGGGGGTGAGCTGGCTGTAGATCTCCGCCGTGGTCGCTTCCAGACGCTGCTGCAGAGCCTGGAGTTCCGCCGACACATTGATGTGACTGGTGGTGCTGACTTTCTGGAGTTCATCCAACTGGTGCTTCAGTTCATCGATCGGTTTTTCAAAATCAAGATAGTTTTCAGCCATAGGTTTCACTCTCTGATTGTGACCGGCGTACCGGTCGGGGTTATGAGAAACAAATATTCCAAATCCTGGTTGTGCATCCGCAAACAACCATTGCTCAACGATTTTCCGACCGTGGCCTCGTTGGGGGTGCCGTGAATGCCGTAGCCCTGGGGGGCGTCACTGGTGGCACCGGAGAGCCGCATCCAGCGGCTGCCCAACTGATTGCCCGGCTGCCCGGCCGGAATGATCCGGCGGTCGGGTGTGATATAATCGGGATTTTCGATTTTTTCGTAGATGACAAAATTGCCCGTCGGCGTGCGGTTGCTGCGGCCGATGCCGATTTCGTAAACGGCAAACCGGCGGTCGCCGCGGAAAAGTTCCAACAGGTGATAACGCTTGGTCACCAGAATGCGCCAGGGCAGATGCGGCGACGGGACCTTCACTTTGTCGCCGGGATAAATCAGTTTTTTGGGGCTTTCAAAACGGTTCAGAGCGCACAGCGTTTCCAGTTGGAGGCCGTGTCGGAGGGCGATCTTGAACAGCGTATCGCCAGGTTGGATGGTGTAGGTCGTCAGCCCGTTTTCCATTGCCGGAGACCCGGAAAGATAAAGTTTGGTGTTGGCTTCGGTCAGGTATTTTGCCGTTTTGCGCCAGCGTTCCGAACCATAATTTTGGGCGGTAAGGAGTTTTTCGGCCGCTTTGACGGCATCGGAATAGGCCCGGCGGGCCACCATCTGCTGCAGGGCGCGGTAACGGGCATCGAAATCATCCGTTACCGTATTCCGGGTGATGAGCGGCAGGTCGATTACCGGATCGGTGTGGTGCGGGATCCCTTTGACCGGTTCATCCACAGCAACATCGGTCAACAGCCGGGAGGACGGCAATTCAAACCGCGGCGGCGGGCCGGACGGGACCGGATCGCCGGAAGTGACATCCACCGGGACCGGTTCGGTCTGCCGGTCGGCGGCCGGTTCGACGGTATCCGGTTCAGCAACGGCCGTTTCCGGTACCGGGAGTTGGGGGGGCGCGCCGGTTATGGCCGGAGCCGGGTCCGCCGGTCCGGCGGTTTCCCGCAGGTGACGGATGCCGCCCCAGACGGCGGCCGCGAGGAGCAACACGATCAGAGCAAAACAAATACGCCAGGGCCAACTGCTGCCGCCCGCCTGATTTCGGCCGGGAAGATATCTGTATGGCGCATTTTTCATTGCAAAAATCCTCACTCCGGTTTATATTGTTGGCATTTAATATACAACAGAAAGAGGTTTTTGACAAACGGCGGTATGGAAAATGATGGATAATGGGGGACAGATCCGGTGTTTACCGTTGCTGTTGCCGGAAAAAGAGTGTTTGGCACGGCTGGGATATTCGCGTTACCGGACCGAGTTGGCGGAAGCTGAATACGAGGACATCCGGCGGACGATGAAACGGGCCTTTGCCCTGTGTGAACCCCGCGGTGTGTGGCGGTTGGCCGCCGTTGCCGGACGGGACCCGGATGGTATCGATCTGGTTGACGGCAGACGGATCGCCAGCCGGGATATCGCGGCGCGTTACGCCGGTGCCGCGTGGATCTGGCTGGCGGCGGCGACCATCGGACCGCGGTTGCCGGAACTGACTGCCGGACAGATGGCCGACGGCGACAGCGCGGCGGCGGTGATCGGCGACGCGGTGGGCAGCGAAAGTGCCGATGCCGCCATGGATTTTTTGCAGAAAGAAGCGGCGGCGGCATTGCGGCGGCGGGGATTGCGGCTGGCGGATCGGCGTTTTTCGCCCGGTTACGGCGATCTGTCGCTGGCGCATCAGCAGTTGTTTTGTGATTTTCTGCCGCTGGCGGAAATGGGATTGCGTTTGCACGGCAGTGGGATTTTTCTGCCGGAAAAAACCGTTACGGCTCTGGCCGGAGTGGAGATGATATGTGGATAAAGATCGATGATTTGATTTTGCCGGCGGATGCGGCACCGGTGCCGCCGGAAAACGCATTGCCGGCTTTGTTGCGGCAGCGGTTCGGCGTGGTTCCGGAGGAATGGCATTTGCTGGGGCGCAGCGTGGATGCCCGGCGCGGGATGCCGAAATTTCAATATTCTGTGGCGGTGCGGACCGCGGCAACGGTGGAGGGCGGCCGGGAGATCGACCGGGCGGCTCTGGAAAAACGGCTGCACCCGGAACTGATCCTGCCGGAAGAACCGTTACCGTTGGATTCGCCTATCGTGGTCGGCACGGGGCCGTGCGGGATCTTTGCGGGACTTCTGCTGGCGTTGGCGGGATGCCGCCCGGTGATTCTGGACCGGGGATTCGATGTTGACCGCCGGAAAGCCGATTATCACCGGTTCCTGAAAAGCCGCGACCTGGACCCCGGCAGCAATCTGCTGATCGGTGAGGGCGGGGCCGGGACCTGGTCGGACGGAAAATTGTACACCGGCACATCCGATCCCCGGGCCGGTTTTGTGTTGCGGACATTCGCGGAATGCGGCGCGCCGGCGGAGATCCGTTTTCTGAAACGCCCCCACATCGGTTCGGATCATTTGCCGGAGGTGGCGCGGCAGATGCGGCGGCGTCTGGAGTCGCTGGGTGCGACGTTCCGGTTCGGTACGGAGGTGGTCGGTGTATCGGTCCGGGATGGCCGCTGCGCCGGGGTGATCACGGCATCCGGTGAAGTGTTGGAGGCCCCGGCGGTGCTGATCGCCGCCGGATTGGGCGGGCGCGGGTTGAACCGGGCATTGCGCGCCGCCGGGGTGGCGTATGATCTGAAAGGGTTTCAAATCGGCTGCCGGGTGGAGCATCCGCAGGAATGGGTGGACCGTCAGCAGTACCGGCTGCCGTCCCGCCCGGCGGCACTGGAGGCGGCGGAATACCATTTGTCCAGCCGTCCCCGGGGCGGTACGCTGCAGGTGAGCAGTTTCTGCATGTGTCCCGGCGGCGAGATCGTGGCCGCCAGCGCGTGGCCGGGCCAGTCGGTTTCCAACGGTATGAGCCTGCATGACCGGGCCGGTTATTTTGCCAATTCGGCCCTGATCGCCACGCTGACACCGGATCTTTTCCGCGATGCGGATGCGGCTTTTGAACAGTTGGCTGCATGGGAACGCGCCGCTTTTGCCGCCGGTGGGAGCGATCATACATTTCCGGCCCAGGATGCGGCCGGGTTCCTCCGCGGGGAAATGGTGCTCCGCAACCGGCGCGGTTCGGCGGCGGTGGGGATGCGGCCCGCCCGGCTGGATGAATTGCTGCCGCCGGCGGTGCGGGATGCGTTGCGGGCGGCTTTGAAAGATTTTGACCGGCGTTGTCCCGGTTTCATCCGCGGCGGCAAATTCGTCGGTCTGGAAAGCTGTGTTTCCAGTCCGGTGCGTTTCCACCGCCATCCGGAAAGCGGCGCAAGTTCATTGCCCGGTCTGTATCTGGGCGGCGAATTCGGCGGCTGTGCCGGGGGGATCATGTCGGCGGCGGTCGATGGCCTGCGGCTGGCGGAAAAGATGGTGAGCGCATGATACCGTTGGACGGGGCGGTTTTTGAGGAACGGTTCGCCGCATTGCTCCGGGAGGTCGAACACCGGTTTGCCCAGGCACCCGCCTGTCACGGGTTCGATCACACCCGCCGGGTATTGCGTAATGCGGAACGGCTGGCGGCGGCAATGCCCGGCGCGGACAGCCGGATCGTCCGGCTGGCGGCACTGCTGCACGATATTGCCCGGGCCGATGAGATCGCCGGGCGCGGTGAAGGGCCGTGTCATGCGGTGCGCGGGGCCGCCATGGTGCCGGAGATCCTGCGGGCTGCCGGTTGGGAGGAGTCATGGTGTGCGCCGGTGGCGGCGGCCGTGCGGACCCACCGGTTCCGGGATGGTGAACGGCCGGAAACGGCAGAGGCGGAGATCGTTTACGATGCCGATAAACTCGATTCGCTGGGCGCGGTCGGCATCGGCCGGGCATTTCTGTTTGCCGGGCGCGAGGGCGGACGGCTCCACAACGATGCCGCCACGGCCTTGTCATCACCGGCGTACAGCCGCGAAGACACCGCCTACCGGGAGTATCTGGTGAAATTGCGGAAACTCCCGGATGCCATGCTGACGGCTCCCGGCCGGGCCGAGGCACAGCACCGGGCCGCCATCATGAAAGATTTTTTCGATCAGTTAATCGCCGAGACCGGCATCGGTTGAAAACGCAAACTCAATGGTGCGGCGGTAGGTTTTGCCCGGATCGAGCCGCTGGCTGGGGTATTCCGGATGGTTCGGGGCATCGATGTAGCCCTGCATTTCCAGACAGAACGCGGATACCCGGTTGAACGGGCCGTTTTTGGCCGCGGTCTTTTCGTCGAGCATCCCCGATGTGTACAACTGCACCGCCGGATCATCGCCGCGCACATCCAGCCGGATACCGCTCCGGCGGGAGATCACCGTTGCCGCGGTGCGGATGGTGCCGTCGCACGCCGGGGCGATGATGAAATTGTCGTCAAATCCGGAATCCCGTTCCGCAAAGATATCCCGGAAATCGCGGCCCTGCCGGAGATCGTAAAAAGATCCATCGACCGGCCGGAGTTCCCCGGTCGGGATCAGGTTGGCATCGACCGCCTGGACCCGGTCGGCAAAGATCGCGATCCGCTGATCCGCCAACGATCCGGCGGCTTCGCCGGCCAGGTTGAAATAACTGTGATTGGTCATGTTCACGACCGTCGGCGCATCGGTGACAGCGTGATACTCCAGATGCAGGACATTTTCCGGTGTTACCTCAAAAACCGCCCGGATTTCCAGTTTGCCGGGGAATCCGGCATCGCCGTCGGGACTGGTGAGCGCAAGTTCCAGCCGGGTATCGGTGTATGCCGCCATCTGCCACATCCGGCGGCAGTAACACAGCCCGCCGTGGAGGGTGTTGGCCCCTTCGTTGGCAAACAGCGGATAGCATTTCCCGTCGAGTTCAAAGGCCGCCCCGCCGATCCGGTTTCCGTAGCGGCCGATGGTGCCGCCGAGATGGGGGGCGTTCACCAGATAATCGGCCCCGTCGCGGTAGCCGAGGACAACATCCACCGGATCACCGTTGCGGTCCGGCACGAAAAGCCGGTGGAGAATGCCGCCGAAATCACTGATCTCCGCGATCATGCCATTGCCGTTGTCAAGCGTGTAAAGATGGGCCGTGGAGCCGTCGGGGAGTTGAAAAAAAGGTTGTTTTTTCATATCATCTGCCTTGTATCTGTTTTGACTGCTGAAAATACTCCGGCGTTAATATACTCCGGGTCTGCCGGAAAAGCCAGCGGATATAAAACACTCCTGTTGGAAATGACGGGAAACAATGCTATATTATGTAATGTATAAAGGTTATTATTACGGCAGTAAGGCAGACAGGGGGAGGTCCCGATGGAAAATAGGGAAAACTTATACTTGGGTATCGACGTCGGTTCGACCACGTTCAAAGCAGTTTTGATGACGGAACGCGGCAAGGTACTGCACTGGCTTTATCAGCGTACCAAACCGGTCGATACCGGCCGGGTGCGCTGCAGCGGGATCTGTTCGCGTTGCGGGGCCTGCAATTTCGGGCAGTTGCGGCAGACGCTGGATTCGTTTCTCTCGGATGCCGGGGTCGAATCCATGGCGCGGATCTCCTGCACCGTGGTGACCGGCAGTCAGATCGTGGAAGATACCCGCGACTTCATCCCCTACGATTTCCGGGTGAGCGAAGTGACGGCCCATGTGGCCGGGACCCGTCATTATCACCCCGATGTCCGGGCCATCCTCGATGTTGGCGGCCAGGACAGCAAGGCAATGATCTACAACGAAGATATGCAGATGTGGAACTCCAAGATGAGCGGCATCTGCGCCGCCGGTACGGGGGCATTTCTCGACAGCGTGGCCGGTAAACTCGGGGTGCCGATCGAAGAAATGGCACAGCGGGCCAATCTGGACAGTTCGCTGGAATTTTCTTCGGTCTGTGCGGTACTCAGTGCCACCTCCATCAACAAATTCAAGAACCGTTTTCCGTTGGGCGAGATCATCGGCGGGGCCTGCCGGGCGCAGGCGCGTACGATCATGTCCGGCGTGGGTGAAATTTTCCTCGGTTACAAAGGCGACATCATTTTCCAGGGCGGCGTGGCCTACAATCAGGCCGTGGCCTATTACCTGAAGCAGATCACCGGCAACAACATCATCATTCCCAAATTCCACAGCGTGATGGGGGCTCTCGGGGCGGCGTGTCTGGCCCGCGAATTCACCGGGCTCCGCGGGAAATTGCAGGATACTTCGTCGTTGGTGCCGCCCACCCGCAAACTGGAATCGGTGGCACTCCGCGCCCGCCTGACCAAGCACGAATTCCTCGGGCGGTCGGCGCAGCCGACGGTGTGGCGCAACCTCTTTTTCCCGGCCGAGATCCTGAATGCGCTCGGTGTCCGTATCATGACACTGGAAACCTACGCCGCCATGCTCGCCCGCAATCCGAAACGGGTCAAAACGGCATTCGACCATGCGGCCTGCAAAGGATTTTCCGGCGAAACCTGTTCGTTCCTCCGGTCGCTGGAGGGGATGGATCTGCCCCCGGCGGCGTATTGCGTGTCGACCTCCCAGCCGTGTCAGCAGGGGGAACGGATTTTCCGTGATCTGGTGCGCGGCAGCGGTATGGAGGATCGTTTCTTCTCGCTTCAGACCCCGCCGAACATGGAGGGGCAGGCGGTGGAATATCTGGCCGCCGATCTGGAACGCTCCGTCGGTCTGCTGGAAAAGGCGACCGGCCTGAAAATGGACCCCGCACGGTTGGCGGAGGCTTGTGAATTCTCCAATCAGGCGCGGCGTTATTCTCTGGAATGCAATCAGATCCGCATGAGCAACCCGCCGCTGGTGCGGGGCGCGCAGGCGATCTATTCCGCCGCGATCTTCTCGCAGCTCTGGGGACGCCCGGAACTGGTGGAGATCCAGCGCAAATTCCGCGATGAACTGTTGGAACTGGCGGCATCTGTCGATCCCGGCATCACCCGCGAAAGCACCCACCGTCTGCTGTGGCTGCATCTGCCGCCGTTCTACGACAGTTCGCTGCTGGATTATGTGGAAACCGAATGCCGGGCTCCGATCGTTTTTGAAGAAGTGAACTATGTCGGCTGGGATGAACTCAACCCCGCCGATCCCTACCGCTCGCTGGCCCGGAAGATCCTGACCACCGGCTTTATGGACCCGGAATTGCGGGTGAAGACGATCGTCCGCACCGCCGGTCCTGCCATGTTCAACGGCTGTATTCTCTACAACCACGGGTTCGGCCGCTGTTCCATGTCGGACAGCGCGTTTGTCAAATACCTGCGGGAGGAATTGAACAAAGCCGGTATCCCGTTGCTGGTGCTTGACGGCGATTGTGTGGACCCGACCATTGACCCCTGCAGCACCTATACCAAAGTCAGTGCCTATATCGAAGCATTGAATTCAAAGAAATACGGCAATATTTTCGGTCCGCGCTATCAGGCGGATTGATTCACAACAGGGGATATCCATGGCTGATTCTGAACAGCTGTTGAAGTTGGCGCAGCAGTACGGTACGCCGTTGTATGTGTACGACGGCGACGGGGTGGTGCAGCATTACCGGGCTCTTTTTGACTTTATTCCGTGGCCGCGGCTGCGCGTGCATTACGCTCTGAAAGCCAATTACAATCCGATGCTGCTGAAACTGCTCGGCGAGGCGGGGGCATCCATTGATGCGGTCAGTCCGGGGGAGGTGCATCTGGCACTGCAGCTGGGATTCCCGAAAGAACGCATCCTCTTTACCGCAAACAATCTGACCGATGCGGAGTTCGACGAGGTCCGGGATCTGGGCGTGCTGATGAATATCGGTTCGCTGTCGCGGCTGGCCAAGGCGGCGGACCGGGCACCGGGCATGGCGGTCTGTCTGCGATTCAATCCCGATGTGATGGACGGGGACAATGAAAAAACCATGACCGGCGGGGATCTGACCAAATTCGGCATCCTGCTGGAAGATATCGGCCGGGTGCTGGAGATCGTCCGGCGCGGCAATCTCCGGGTGGTCGGTTTGCATGAACATACCGGGTCCGGGCTGCAGCATACGGAATCGGTATTCCGCAGTATGAAGCAGTTGATGTCGGTGGCGACGCCGGAAAATTTCCCCGAACTGGAATTTCTGGACTTCGGCGGCGGCTTCAAAGTGCCGTACAAACCGGGTGAAGAACGGGTGGATTATTACGCCATGGGCCGGGAGATCGTGTCGCTTTTCGGTGATTTCTGCCGGCGTTACGGGCGCGAACTGGAAATGCGTTTTGAACCGGGCAAATACATGGTCGCTGAATCCGGCTGGATGCTGACCGAAGTCAATACCATCAAACATAACCGCAGCCGGGTCATTGCCGGGTGCAACGCCGGATTCCCGCAGCTGATCCGGCCGGTGCTTTACGGCGCGTATCATCAGATCGAGAATCTGTCCCACCCCGCCGGGGAACTGCACTGCTACGATGTGTGCGGCAATATCTGCGAAACCGGAGACCGGTTCGCCGAACAGCGTGAATTGCCGGAATTGCGGGAAGGCGATATCCTTGCCATCGGCAATGCCGGGGCCTACTGCTATTCGATGGGCGGGATCTACAATTTGCGGCCGATGCCGTCGGAGGTGGTGATCGTCAACGGTACGGCGCGGCTGGTGCGGCGGGCCCCGTCGCACCGGGAACTGGCGCAGTCCGTACTCGGGGAGTATCAGTTATGATTGCCGGAGCCATTGATCTGGCCGGGCCGTTCGGGGCCTGCGCGATCGAACAGGACGGCGAAGTGCTGATCGATGCTTCGCTGCCGCTGCGCGGCCGGGAAGCGGCGCGGCTGGCGGACTGGATCGTGGAGCTGTTGACCGCCCGCGGGTTGCGGATCGCCGATGTGGCGCGTTGGACCATCGGTTCCGGGCCGGGCAGTTTTACCGGGATGCGGCTGGCGGCGGCTCTGGTCAGCGGTTGGAGTTACGCCAATCCGGATGTGCTTTGCCGCTGTGTGCCGACGGCACTGATCCCGGCGGCTTCGTCCGGAGCCGCGGATGGGGAACGGGTCGGCGTGCTGTTCGACGGCCGCAACGCGGAAATGCTGGTTTTTGAAGTCCGGCGCGAGGGACGGCAGTGGCGGCCCACCGGATTTACCGCGGTGTGGTCGGCCGAAGAAGGATTGATCCAAATCGGCCGGTTCGACCGGCTGGCCGCCTTTGACTATGACCGGGCGGCGTTGGAACGGCTGTTGGGCGGCGCGGCTCTGGAACCGGTAGCGTTTTACCCCGGTGCATCGGCGCGGCCGCTGTTGGAATCGGATGCGGCATTTGACAATGTGCTGACGGATTTGGTTTACATCCGGCCGGCGGTTTTTACGAAACCCGCTGAATAAATTTTCGAGGAGGACGGCATGACCAGAAAAACAAAATGGTGGCTGATTGGTGGGGGATGCGGTTTTTTGTGCGTGCTGACGGCCGGGATCGTGGTTTTTCTGGCTCTGCTGTTTGATCCGGTCAAAGCGTATCCGGTTCCGAAGGTATCTCTGAATGATCTGATGCTGCAGGCACAGTTGATTGGGACGGTTTCAAAGCAGGTCCGGACGGTGCAGGACAGCCGCCTGTCAATCACTCTGACACCGGAACAGGTGCGGTCGCTGATCCGGATGGCCCTGAATCAACATGCGCTTGAATTGCCGGAAGGCAAGCCGTTTCCGCTGGCTGCTTCCTACCATTCCGATGGACGGGTGGAAATTGATTCGATGTATGATTCCGGTTTTCACTGGCTCTTCGGTGGCGGTATCCGGATGCAGGTGACCGGGCGGCTTGGCTATCGCGACGGTGCCTTTGTTTTTGATACCGATTTTTTCCAGGTCGGGGCATTTGTGCTGCCGGATGAGGTGCGGCAGAAGGCGGTCGCAAAGATCATGGCGCGGCTGAATAAAGAAATCATCCCGCTGGGCGAGCTGGGGCTTGAGACAGTCACCTGCGGTGATGACGGCACGGTATCGGTTGAGATCGATACGGCAAAGGCCCTGTCATACTGACCGTTTGGCAAACCGTTTTTGAGTCTGCCGGAAGCGATCCGGCGGATCATGGATTTTGTAGGTAAGGAGTAGAACATGTCAGAGGTGAAAAAGATCCGGGTGACGGTGTGGAATGAATTCCGTCACGAATTGAAAGACGAAGCCGTCCGCCGTGTGTATCCGGATGGCATCCACCGGGCGATCGGCGAAGGCCTGACGGGAGAGATCCCGGTCGAGGTCAGATACGCCACGCTGGATCAGGACGAAGACCACGGTTTGAGTCAGGAAGTCCTCGACAATACCGATGTGCTGATCTGGTGGGGGCATATGGCCCACAAAGATGTCAGCGATGCCGTTGTGGACCGGGTGCAGGCCCGGGTGCTGGCCGGGATGGGGCTGATCGTGCTGCACTCCGGTCACAAATCCAAGATCTTGATGCGTCTGCTCGGTACCAGCTGCAATCTCCGGTGGCGCGAAGCCGGTGAACGGGAACGCATCTGGGTCATTGAACCGGCGCACCCCATTGCCAAAGATCTGCCGGAATATTTTGAATTGCCCCATACCGAAATGTACGGGGAACGCTTCGATATCCCCACTCCGCTTCAGACGGTGTTCATTACCTGGTATCAGGGCGGCGAAGTTTTCCGGAGCGGCGTGACCTATGAACGCGGCACCGGCCGGATTTTCTATTTCGCGCCGGGTCACGAAACATTCCCCATCTTCTACGATGCCAATATCCGCAAGGTGATCGCCAATGCGGTCCAGTGGGCGGCTCCCCGGATCGACCGGGATTTCAGCATCTGTCCCATGGTGCCGCCGCTGGAGGATCTCGGTCAGGCGGAATAAGCTCAAACAACAGAAAAAGGCTGTTGCTCACCTTTTTTGAGGTTTGGCAACAGCCCCTTTTTTTTATGTTGGTTTTTACCAGGCGTTCAGATTGCCGGCTGTTTCCTCCACAACAGCGGCACTCTGCCAGGCATCGCCGGTGTCTTCCTGTTCCCGGTCGAGGCGGCGCGAGCGTTCGATGATGTCATCGAGGAGTTTTTTCTGGGCGGGTGTGAGTTTGACCAGCTGTTCGATGCGCTGACGGCGGAGATCTTCAAAGAACCGTCCATCCATGCCGGTCACATGGCAGATGTCACAGGCAAAACTGAGTGCCATGGAGGCGATGTAAAGTTGCGGGGCGTGCAGGCTCATCAGTTTGACACATTCCGCCAGGGCTTCCTGATATTTTTTCTGCCCCATCAGGATCTTGAGGCGGCATTCCTGCACCGTGTAATCTGCCGGCAGGATGGTTTCGACGATCTTGAGCAATGTCATCTGACGCTCGATATCATCCCCGGCATCAACAAAAGCATTGCCCAGGACCAGCGTGGCCGGCAGCCGCATGGTTTCCGGGATCTGGAACGGTTTGCGTTCCTTGAGCGGCTGGGAGAGGGCCGGATATTTGTCATCGACCGCCTGACGGATCCGGGCGATCTCCGCCGGATAATCCTGCCGGGAAAGCTGTGAAAGCTGGTGGCTGTGGACACGCGCCAAAGCCCGGACTTCGCCGGTATAGAACAGCATTTTACGCATGGCAAGCCCCGCCCACAGGCAGAGATCGGCGGCGTTGCACGGTTCGCCATCCGGCAGCAGATACCCCCAGGTGTTGCGGAAATCGGTGGCCCGGATGATCATGCCGGGGTGGGAGACCCGCGGCGAAAAGAGCAGGGAAAAGGCACTGAAATCGCCACCGGCACTGTTGTTGTGATAACCTTTTTCGCGGTCAAAGAGCAGGCGTTTGCCATAAGTGGCGCAGATGCCCGGATGCTGATCGAGCCATTTGAGATTGGCATCGATATCGAAGGGGACAAAGACATCGTCGCTGTCGAAAGGCATCAGGTATTCCCCTTTGGCTGCCATTGCCAACTGCTGATAACAGCGGGCGGCACCGAGGCTGACATCGTTGCGGATCACGCGGATGAGATCGGGATGGCGGGCGGCGTAATCACGGGCGGTATCGCCGTCGCCGCCATCGGGGGAGGCATCGTCGCAGATCAGGATCTCGGTATCGCGGAAATGGTAGCCGCTGTTGAGCAGCGATTCGAGCATTTCGCCGAACCAGCGGGTTTGGGCGTGGCAGGGAATGTAGATGCTGAGCCGGATTTTCCGGTTTTCGTTTTCGCTCATAGTAAAACCTCTTTGCTGTTGATATGGATCAGAAACACAAATTCACCGCAAAATACATCAGAAAAGGATAATCGTCAAGCAGAAAAACCTGAAAAGAACGGTTTTTTTTCGGCAGTCAAGTTGCAAAAAAAAGCGGGCGGGCGTATAGTTTTCTGATGGTTTGTGATAGCAACAGTGTCCCGGACGGGATGGAAGGATGTTTGTGTATATGGCCGAATTGGATGCTTCTGTTATTCTGCCGGTGTACCGGGTGGCTCCGGAATATCTGATAACGGCGATCGAGTCGATTTTGGAAGTGC
>JAFQLP010000134.1 GCA_017414565.1 Lentisphaeria bacterium
ACAGAAAAGCGGGACCCGGATCAGATACGCGGCATCCATCACCAACTGGGCCGTGGTACGATGATCCACATGGTAATCGCAGGTGCGGTGTGTCAGCACCACATCCGGCGCAAAATTCCGGATGATCCGGACGATCCGGCTCCGGTTCTCCACGGTCAACTCAAGTTGCCCGTCGCGGATGTCGCAGATCTCGTACTCCGCCAATCCGGCCACGGCCCGGGATGCCTCGGCTTCGCGGCGGCGGCGTTCCGCCAACACCGCGCCGGACATCTCGTAATGGCCGCAATCGCCGTTGGTCATGGATACGAATTTTACCACATGACCGGCCCGGATCAACCGCACCGCCGTCCCGCCGGAACAAATGTCGGCATCATCCGGATGGGCGGCAAAAACCAAAAATCTTCCGGCCTGCATCAACCGCTCCGCTTACTTCTGCTGACCGCTCAAAACGGCAGTCAGTTCCCGGGCAAAGATCTGATGCCCGGCGGCATTGGGATGCACGCTGTCCACCAGATACTTGCTGCGGTAATCTTTCGGCCCGATCGCTTTGACCGCTTTATCCAGCGGCGCGATGGCGCAGCCGTATTTCCGGGCGACTTCGCGGGTCACTTCCGCCATGTAATCCTGGGTGCTGAAACGCGGCACGCCGGGCACCGTCGGGATCAGAACGATCGCGCACTGACCGCGGGTCAGCAGGGTCAGCCGCTGGATCCACATTTCCAACTGGGCCCGATACACTTCCGCCGACTGGGCGGCGGAGCAGTTGTTGTAACCGATCAGCATGGTGGCAATATCCGGCATCCCGCCCTGTTCCAGGTCGCGATCAAGCCAGCCGATGGACTGATAGGTATGGGCCCCGCCGGTGGCGGCACCGGCCGAGGTGATGTTGGGATTGTTGAAAATTTTGGCCAGTTCCGGGCCGACCAGCACCGGATAGCTTTCCCGGGTCCGGTCTTTCAGGCCGGTACCGGCGGTGATGGAATCCCCGAAGCAGAGGATGGAAACTTTTTCGCCTTTTTTCATTTTGGCAATGGCTTTTTCAAGCGGCATCGGGCGATACTGGCTCTTCTCGAAACGGGACGGTACCGACGGCAGCAGTTTCAAATCGGCGACCTCGTATTCAAATGTTTCACGCGGCAGATTACCGGTTTTGATGCGCCAGTAATCGCCAAAACCCAGATAGCCGAAATCGCCAACCGGCACATTGCGCGGCAGACCGCAGGTGTGATCCCCGCTCGGAGCCATATCGGCAAACGCCACATTGTATTCGACCCAGTCGGTATTCTTTACCGGGAAATAGACGACACCGCCGCAACGGGAGCCGTTGTTGATGTTCAGGCAGCCCCATTCATCGGAACCGTTGCCGCGGACCCGGAACGAAATCCCCTGATACACCTTTGTCACATCCGAACCGCCGTCGATCGGATAAACGCCGAGTGTGCTGGCGGCGATACCCGGCTGCTGCATTTTGATCACCTTGCCGTCAGCCGACACCGCACCACGACCATTGGTGATCCGCCAGGTTTTCGGCCCGGCGGCATTGACGATCGGCACACCTTCCGCCGCCGTCAGTGTCACCGCGCACACGACCGTCAAAACGACACCCAACCATTTTTTTCCCAATTGCATCTTTTTTCCCTTTCTCCATGATCCTATGGAATGATGGTATTTTCAACAGAAACTTCTGTCTGCCTGGTCAAATCCCCGTCGCTGTTCTGACGGTGATGCAGCAATTCAAGGGCTGCGATCAACTGCGTCAACAGCAGGAACCGGTCGGTCCCATCGGTTTCGTATTTCAATTCCGCCCACAGTTTGAGCTGGAGCCACAGATTGCTCGCCGCATAGGTGTTAGCCTCCAACCGTTGATCCCGCATACCGCCATGACCGAAAAGCCGGCTCAAAAATTCCACCGTTGTCCCCGGATTGTCCCCCGGAACAACATCGTACAACCGCAGCATTTCGGGCAGGATCATCTCCATACAGCCGATAAAATCCCCGGCATCATACCGGCTGATCCATTGTTCAAAGATCTCCCGGCGTTTTTCCGGCAGCCACGGCCACACGGTATGCCCCGACAATGCTTTCAACAGCCGTTCCACTTCCGTTCCCGGCAACCGCGATTCCGAATCAAAGACCACATACGCCTGATTTTTATCGCGCATCATCAGACGGGACAACGAAATCAATGTCTGCTGCCGCAACACCCAGTAGCCTTCGCACCCCATGATCCGGAAAATATCGCGGGTGTACCGGAAATCCCCCGTGCCGAGCCGGCTCAACGCCTCGGCCGCATGAGGCCAGCGCGGCTGACAGCGGACATCCTGCAGAATCTGACGGAGTGGGGCCTCCACCGAAACATCCCCGATCAGACCGGCCGCAAAAATACATGCCTGGGAAATCGCCAGATCCGGGTCCCGGAAATGGGCCATCAGCACCGGCAGGCTCCGTTGTATCCGGAGCCGTCCCAATGTCCGCGCCGCCATTGCCTGCATACCGATCTCCGGAATATCGACCAGCCGGATCAATTCATCGGTGACCTCGTCCGGCACCGCTCCTTCCAGTGTGGAGACATTCAGCAGTGCGCTGTCCCGCACCCGGCTGGACGGCGAATGAAGTCCCTGGACCAATTCGTTGGAAATCAGATCGGTATGGAGATGGCGGAGTTTTTTGACCCGGGAAAGTTCTCCGATCGGCAACCCCAACACATGCGCCTGATAAACATTGCGGATCGGATTGCCGGAAATCATCATTTTCACCACGGCCCCGGTCCCGGTCGCCCCGTTTTCGCGGAACCGGCGGAAAATCAGCAGGCTCACGATCAGTCCGGCCACCGTACAGGCCGTCAGCACGTTAAAGGGCTGAAGCGGCGTTGACTGCAGCCATGCCCATTCCCGGAGCCACAGGTACACCCAGCCGCTGGCACCGGTGAACAGAAATCCGAAACCCCCCAGCAACAGGTAAAAAATGCCGATGGATACACTCCGCATCCGTTTCGGACCGGTGGAAGTGAGCAGGGCCATCTGCGCCGACACAATGCCGACATTGAAAAATCCGGCCACCAGAAACGATGGCAGTACGGTGAAAAATCCCGGCTCCATCGTGATTTCCGGCAATCCCGTCAACGCACAGATGCGCATCAGCAAATGGTTGCCGTAGCGATCCATCCAGACGATATCGGGCCACCAGAAGGTACACAGCGTGAATTCAATGATCTTCATAAAAGTACAGACGGTCAACACCGGTTTGTTGCCGCAGTGCTGCCCCACGATACGGAAGAAAAAGGCGGCCAGCAGTCCGACCAGAGCCCCGCAGACAGCCAGGATCTGCATCGTCGTCATCGACAGATTCATATCCTTGAGCAGATAGACATTGTAAAAGCCGGAACAGCAGCAGATCGCAACATGCTGTACCAGAAAAAATCCGGTAAGCAGCCGGAATTGCCGGTTGGCAAACACATTTTTGATTTGAGAAATGATGTTCCCCTGCCAGTCGTCCCGGGTATCACGGTCGGGCAGCAACAACTGACCGTACATGGAAGCATAACCGCAAAACACCGCCGGTACGATCAATATGGCATAAGTCATCCGGTTGTCTTTGCCCAGCATATCCACCAGAAAACCGGCAAGGAGTCCGGCAGCGATATTGGCGATCAGGGCATATCCCTGCCGGCGGTTCCAGAACGAAGCCCGGTCCCGCTCCGGCACCACCTCGCCGATCCACGCGTTGGCGATGGAGCCGACCAGATGCGCCCCCCCCTGACTGATGGCGTAAATCAGCATGAACAGGGCGACCGCCAGTGTCATGGGCAGATCCGTCCACAGTACCGTCAAAAGTGCCAACAGCAGGAAACTGGTATAGTGGATGACCACAAAAATACACCAGAATCGCCGGCGGCGGAAAAAACGCTGCTGGATCATGGCACCGATAAACTGAAGCGGCAGACACAACTGCCCCATGGACATGACCAGCCCGATCTGCGGGTCCGTCATATTGAGCGCGTCCAGCAAACCGGCAAAGACCGCTCCGGATGCAAACGCGCCGTAAAAGCACCAGATCACGACACTGACAATCAGGTGGTTCATACACCGCTGCGCTTTGCGCGGCGGCAAATTCATCGTGATCGCGCCCATACCTTCTCCCTGACTTTAACGGATCATTTTGCGGACTTGGGATAGAATATAGCATACCATGACAAAAAACAAAACAAACTTTGCGCCAAAACCAATTTTTTCGTCCTAATCCGCCATTCCGGCGATCCGGCACACGCCATCGGCAAGAAAGTTCGATTATTTTACAAAAAAGACTTGCTTTTGTCCGTTTTCTGTGATATTAATATCCTGTGGACGTTTTTTGAAACAGCACACAGAAAGGTAGCATGAGATGAAAGCCAAACAATTTTTCACCCTGATCGAACTTTTGGTCGTGATTGCCATCATCGCCATTCTCGCCTCGATCCTGCTCCCGGCACTGGGGCAGGCCCGCGAAAAGGCCAAAACCTCCAGTTGTATCAGCAACCTCAAACAGCAGGGGTTGGGTATTTCGATGTATGTGGCCGATTACGACTACTACCCGGTATTGAACTGCCCGGTCAACGAAATCTATCTTTCGTTCGCCAGTTGGAAACTGGCCCTGGCCCCCTACATGTCCATCACCGTCCCGACTGACAAATCCGTCCAGAGAACCGATCCCGTGTTCGGCGTGCTGGCGGAAGGGGCCTTCCGCTGCCCCTCCTACAATCCGGAAACGCTGGCGGCCTCGGCCCAGCCCACTGAAACGAATTCCTACCTCGGCGGCGGCTACGGCTGGAACTGGGGCGGCGGGTACGGTCTGCACGGCATGGGCTACCGCAGCGAAGGCAACAATCCCAGACCGTGGGTCAAGCCGAATCAGGTGCAAATCCCCAGCGAAACCATCGTAACCGGCGACGGGCTTGACCGTGACCCGGCTTATTCCAAACCCGACTACTACGCGTGCATGTATATCAGTCATGAACCGTTCCGTCACGGCGGCAGCAACATGTGCATCAACTGGGCCGACAGCCACGCCACGGTGGAAAGAACCTATGGGATCAAGAGCGGCAAAGAAGGTCCCAGCAATCAGACCTCCGGGGCGAATTCCTATAAATATTACTACTACAGAGACAAATAAGTCTTTTTCGCCCGGATCGGATATAGCGGGAGCCGCAACGGCTCCCGTTTTTTTTGTTTTGACATCAGGCCTTTGCATTTCACGCTTGCCGGTGTATGGTATTTGTTCTGTTTTATTTGATATCATCAGAGGTAGTTTATTATGTCATCCCGGAAAAACGGCCCGGCCGTCAGCAGCGGCAATCTGGCGGAGGTCCTGAAAATTGCCCTGCCGCTGATCCTTTCGAGTTCCTGTCACGCGATCAACATGTTCGTGGACCGGCTGATGCTGGCCCGGTACTCCCAGGAGGCGGTGGCGGCATCGTTCACCGGCGGCCTGACCAATTTCACCATTTCGTGTCTTTTTGTGGGGACCATCGGTTATACCGGCACATTTGTGGCCCAGTACGAAGGCGCCAATCACCGGGAACGCATCGGCAGTGTGGTCTGGCAGGGCATTTATCTGGCCCTGATCGGGGCCGCCTGCATGTTGACCGGGATATGGTGGGCCGAGCCGCTGTTCCGGCATCTCGGCCACGATCCGGCGGTGCTGGAGCAGGAGATCCTCTATTTCACCATCCTGTGCAAAGGGCTGGTGGTGTTCCTGCTGGGGTGCGCGCTTTCCAGTTTCTGGACCGGCCGGGGCAAAACCATGCTGGTGCTTTCCGTATCGTTTGTGATAACGCTCTTCAATCTGCCGCTGAATTATCTGCTGATCTACGGCAAATGGGGCCTGCCGGAACTCGGCATTGCCGGGGCCGCGTGGGGAACGATCCTGTCGGAACTGATCGGTG
>JAFQLP010000135.1 GCA_017414565.1 Lentisphaeria bacterium
CCGCTCTGCATGCGATCGGCTATCTGACGCATGGCGGACATGGACGGATCGGCATCTTCTTTTTCGGGTTCAACACCATGCTTGCTTCGATGCTGCTGGTGACCATGGCGCAATCGCCGGTGTGGTTTCTGCTGGCGTGGGAATTGATGGGCATCACCAGTTTTGCGCTGGTGGCTTATGAATACCACGAAACGCCGGTACTCAAAGCCTCCTGGATCTATCTGCTCGCGGGCCATGCCGGTGCGGGGCTGTTGATCCTGATGTTTCTGGCGCGTTCACAGGAACTGTCGCCGATGGTCATCTTTCTGCTGGCGGCGGCGGGCTTCGGCCTGAAGGCGGGATTCCCGCTGCTGCATGTGTGGCTGCCGGAGGCGCATCCGGCGGCACCGGCACCGGTTTCCGCTGTCATGTCCGGCGGCATGATCAATCTGGGTTTTTACGGTTTGCTGCACTTCGGGCTGCCGTCAACGGAAATCAGCGGTTTTTACGGCACATTCCTGCTTCTGGCCGGTATGGCCGGAGCATTGATCGGGGTCCTGCCGGCACTGGCGCAGGACAATCTGAAACGCCTGCTGGCATTTTCCAGTGTGGAAAACATCGGTCTGATCACCATGGGATTCGGCTTCGGTCTGCTGGGGCTGACCCACCGGTCGCCGGTGATCAGCGTCTGCGGTTTCTGCGGGGCCCTGCTCCACATCTGGAACCATGCGGCACTCAAAGGCACATTGTTTCTGGCGGCGGGTGAAATATTGCGCGCTACCGGCACGCTGAAGATCGACCGGCTGGGCGGGCTGTTCAAACGGCTGCCGTTGACCGGCACGTTGTTTACCGGTGCCGGGGCCGCGTTGGGCGGACTGCCGCCATTCAATGCGTTTATCAGCGAATTTCTGCTTTACCGGGCGGCTCTGACCGGCGTGCAGACCATGGATGGCACGGCTTTCGCGCTTTCGCTGGCGGCCCTGCCGGTACTGGCGGTGACCGGTGCGCTGGCCTGTGGTGTTTATGCCAAAGCGATCGGCGGCGTTTTTCTGGGTGAACCCCGCTCGGATGCGGCATCTGCCGCCACACCGACACCCCGCAGTGTGGCCGCTGCCATGCTGGGACTGGCGGCAGCGGGGATGCTCCTGCTGCTGACCGCGCCGTGGCTCTGTTCCCGGGTACTGCTGCCGGTACTGCCATTGACGGAGACCGGTCTGGCCCCGCAATTGGAGGGCACGCTGGGCCGGCTCGTGATCTTCTCGCTGGCGGCCATGTTCCTGATCCTGCTGCTGTGCCGTCTGTCGCACCGCAAACCCCGGACGACCGGCATCACCTGGGATTGCGGCTATGCCGCCCCGACTGCGCGGATGGAATACACCGGCTTCGCCATCACCCAGCCGCTCTGTGATTACTGGCGGCATCTGACGGGGTGCCGCTGCCGGCTGGAGCGTCCACAGGGATTGTTTCCGCAAACGGCATCGGCATCGGTCACGGGGGATGATCCGGGTGTGACCAGGCTGTGGCAGCCGCTTTTCCGCGCCATCGCCCGGACGGCGGAAAAAATCCATGTGCTTCAATCCGGCCTGCTGCATTTTTACATTCTGCTGATGATATTGAGCGTGGCGGCCATGCTGTGCTGGGGCTGGTTCCGTTCCTGTCCGGCACCGGTTTCGGGCGCAACGGCGGAAACGACTGTGGAGGTGTGCAAATGACGGAGATCTGTCAGGGAAAAATCCTGTTGTATTGGGCCATCAGTTCGGCGGCGGCACTGGTATTGTCGCCGCTGCTGATCGGGGTCATCAATAAAATCAAAGCATTTTTTGCCGGGCGGCGGGGCCCGCGGCTGCTGCAGTTGTACTGGGATCTGGCCAAATATTTCCGCAAAGATCGGCTCTACAGTTCCACCACCAACTGGATCTTCCGGCTGGCTCCGGCGGTTTCGCTGACGGGTATCCTGCTGGCATTGCTGTTGTTGCCGGGCGGCACCCAGCCATCGCCGGTATTTTTCGACGGCGATGTGATCCTGTTCTGTTATCTGCTCGGCATGGGCCGTCTGCTGACGGTGCTGGCGGCATTGGATACCGGTTCCAGTTTTGCCGGAATGGGGGCGGCCCGGGAATTGACATTTGCGGTATTGGCGGAGGCGGCACTGCTGGGTGCGGTCGGCTATCTGGTACTGCACACCGGTTCGCTGTCGCTGTCCCATCTGCTGATCGGAGCCCAGCTCAACGGCGGTCAACTGGATTGCACCGCCATGGTGCTGATCGAATTTGCGCTGATGATCGTGCTGTTGACCGAATGTTGCCGGGTGCCGGTGGACGATCCGGAAACCCATCTGGAACTGACCATGATCCACGAAGCGATGGTACTGGATTACGGTTCATCGGATCTGGCTCTCGTGCTGTACGGTGCGGCGTTGAAATTGTGGCTGTTTGCCTCGCTGGTGGTACTGGTGCTGCTGCCGCTGCCGTCGGTGGGGATGACCGGCAACCTGATCCTGCACATTGCCGGGGTATTTGCGGTGGCGATCCTGGTGGGTGTGTTTGAATCGATCATGGCCCGGTTCCGGCTGTTGAAATTGCCGTTGCTGCAGGCGGGGGCCTTCGGCAGTACCATGCTGGCGGTGTTGCTCAAAATTATTTTTACCGGCTGAAGGAGACTTGACATGTCAACTGAATACATGGATGTGATCTGGATCGTATTGTTGGCGGCGGATCTGGTACTGGCCGGATCGAGCCGGTTGTTTCACTGCATCCGGATCGTGGCTCTGCAGGGTATCCTGCTGGGGGTGCTGATGCTTTTGAGTCACGGACTGTCGGCGGAGACCTTTGCCTGGCAGACGGTGCTGACCGCGCTCATCCAGGGGGGGATCAAGGGCGGCCTGCTGCCGTTTCTGCTGATCCGGGCGGTCCGCCGGGCAGATATCCGGCGGGAACTGGAGCCGTTCATCGGCTATTCGCTTTCGCTGACGGTCATCCTGCTGATGGCGGCGGCCGCGCTGGTCTTCTGCCGCGGCGACTGGCTGGCGGGGCGGACCCATTCTTTTATTGCGGTTCCGGCGGCACTGACGACCATGATGACCGGGTTGCTGCTGATCGTTGCCCGCCGCAAAGCCATTACCCAGGCAATGGGATTTCTGGTTTTTGAAAACGGGATCACGGCATTCGGGATCGGTATGAATCTGGAGTCCGGTTTTGCTGTGGAAATGGGTATCCTGCTTGATGTGTTGGTACTGGTATTCATCATGGGGATCACGCTGTTCCACATCAACCGGGAATTTGAACACCTTGATGCAGATAAACTCAATGAACTCGGTGACCTGGTGGAAAATCAGCCGGCACCGGAAACCAACCGGGAGACCGCGATATGATTGCCATGCTGTTGATATTACTGCCGCTGGCGGCAGCCGCAGGGACCTATTTGGCCGGGAAACGGCAGAAACTGGTGCAATTGACATACGGTATCGGGATTCTGGGGACCGCGCTCCTGACCGGCATCGTGGCGGCCATGCCGGAAAATCCGCTCTGCCGGTTTTATTTCCGGGGCGAATGGGCTTTGGGGGTGGACCGGATATCGGTGGTCATCCTGATTTTGACGACCCTGCTGTTTCTGCTGGTATCCCTGCACATCCACCGTTGGCTGCCGATGGAAATGGCGGCCCATGCGGCGGCGCACCACACCCGGATGACCGCGCTGTTGCGGCCCAATCACCTGGGGGCGTTTCTGCTGGCGTTTCTGGCGATGATGCTTCTGGTGATCCTGGCCCGCAATCTGGGGCTTTTCTGGGTGGCACTGGAGGCAACCACACTGGTCAGCGCGCCGCTGATCGCCTTTCACCGGAGCCAGCATTCACTGGAAGCCATGTGGAAATACCTGCTGATCTGTTCGGTCGGCATTGCGCTGGCTCTGTTCGGCACGATGTTGCTGATGGCCGCCACGCCGTCAGCGGAAGACGGGCTGTATTTTGACCATCTGAAAACGATCTCCGATTCCCTCCGGCCGGGCTGGTTCCAAACGGCATTTATTTTTGCGCTGGCCGGCTACGGGACAAAAATGGGGCTGGCTCCGTTCCACACCTGGCTGCCGGACGCCCACAGCGAAGCCCCCGGTCCGGTTTCGGCACTGCTTTCGGGGGCGTTGCTGAATTGCGCCTTCCTCGGCATCATCCGGTTTCACGAAATCGCCCCGGTGCAACTGCGCGGGTTCTGTTCGCAACTGCTGATCGCGCTGGGCCTGCTGTCGCTGCTGGTGGCGGCGTTCCTGATCCTGCGTCAGGACGATTACAAACGGATGCTCGCTTATTCCAGTGTGGAACACATGGGGCTGGCCGCGATCCTCTGGGGATTGGGGGCGGCGGAGATCACGCTGTTCCATCTGGGCGGCCATTCGCTGATCAAAATGATGCTCTTCCTGCTGGCCGGCGACCTGCTGCTGGGCTGCGGCACCCGTTCGATCGCATCGGTCGGCGGACTGCTGCGAACCATGCCCCGTCATGCGTGGTTGTGGATGGCGGGGATCTTCTTCATCTGCGGCACACCGCCATCGCCGCTGTTCGTAACGGAATGGATGCTGGTTCAGGCGGCTCCGCTGTGGCTGGGCGGTCTGGTCCTGACATTGCTTTTTGTGATTTTCGCCGGCATGAGCTGGATCGCGTTGAAAATGATCGGCGGACCGGCCGCGGAACCGACACCTGCCATGCGGCAGGCGGAACGGTTCTGGCTGCTTCCGGCGGTGATTTTTGCCGCGGCATGCGGCGGCGGCTTGTGGCTTTTGTGGCAATGCAACATGTGGGTGCGGTAAAATGAACAATGGATTTCTGATCTTGACAAACGGCGTTTCCGCACCGGTTGCGGATGTGCCGGTATTGCCAATGGCACCGTTCCGGCAAATGGTGCTGGATGCGGTTTTAAATGGTGGTGCCCGGGTGGCGGCATTTTTCGTCCTGCCGCCGGAAAACGGCGGGGAATCCCGGCTGATCGCGGTGCTGGCGGCACCGCAGCAGCATCAGATCCTGGTGGCATCGGGGGTGATCGAAAACAACTGTTACCCGGCATTCACCACCGAATGCCCGGCGTTTCACTGGTTTGAACGGGAAATTTATGAACAGACCGGCATTCTGCCGCAGGATCACCCCTGGCTCAAACCGATCCGGTTCCAGCCGGCGGCGGATGGCACGGCCCCTGCCCCGGGGGTAACGGATTATTTTCAGTTGCAGGGCGATGCCGCGCACGAAGTTGCGGTCGGCCCGGTCCACGCGGGGGTGATCGAACCGGGACATTTCCGGTTTCAGTGTCTGGGCGAAACCGTCCATTTTCTGGAAATCGAACTGGGGTACCAGCACCGGGGGCTGGAACAACTGCTTTTGAACGGACCGGTGCCGCAGACGCCGCACTGGATCGAAACGGCCGCCGGGGATTCATCGATCGCGGCGGCGACCGTCTATCAAACGCTGATCCGGGGTCTGTCGCCGGATCTGCCGCCCGAACCGGAATCCGCCGGGATCTGGCGGGCGATCATGCTAGAACTGGAACGCATCGCCAATCACACCGGCGACCTGGGTGCCTTGGCAGGCGATGTGGCATTTCTGCCGACGGCCTCGTACTGCGGCCGTATCCGCGGCGATTATCTGAATCTGACCGCCATGCTCTGCGGCAACCGTTTCGGGCGATCCATGTGGACGGCCGGCGGCGCGGCTCTGCCCATTCCGGCATCGGCGGCGGCGGTTCTGCGGAGCAAAATGGATGAACTGCGCGGTCAGTTGAACAATGCGCTGGCGTTGATGTTCGATACGCCATCGGTCCTTGACCGGCTGGAAAACACCGGGGTGGTGACCACGGCGGATGCGGCCAGTCTGGGGCTGGTCGGGGTGGCGGCCCGTGCCAGCGGCTTGAAAATGGATGCCCGCCATGATTTCCCGCTGCCGGGGATACCGGTCCTGGAGACCGTTCCCCACGAACCGGTCGGCGATGTTTTTGCCCGTGCGGTCATCCGGCGGCAGGAGATCGCGGCATCGGACCGGCGGATCATGGATTTGCTGGGCTTGATCCGCGAAGATCTGCCGGCGGCACCGTCCGTCTGGCAGGTCCCGGTGCTGCAGCCTGACCGCATTGCGGCGGCGGTGACCGAAGGATGGCGCGGCGAATTGTGGCAGGTGGCGGTGACGGATGCCAACGGCAAATTCCGCCGGTTCAAGATCGTTGATCCGTCGTTCCACAACTGGGCCGGTCTGGCAATGGCACTCCGGGGCGAAGAAATCTCGCATTTCCCGATTTGCAATAAAAGTTTCAATCTGTCCTATTGCGGACATGATCTTTGAGAAGGAGGACAGATTATGCTGAAGGTTTTACAAGCCCGATTCCGTCAGGGGTTCCGCACCGGAAAATTTCCGGCGGTCCCGCCGAATCTGCCGGAACATTTCCGGGGCCGTCCGGAGATCACGCCGGACCGGTGCAGCGATTGCCGATCCCGGATTTGTCTGTCGGCATGTCCTGCCAACGCCGTGCAAATGGCGGAAAACGGCGTGACCATTGATCTGGGCCGTTGTCTGTTCTGCGGCAAATGTGCCGCCGCCTGTGAATCCGGCGCGATCCGGTTCACCGGGGAATACCGGCTGGGGGCCATGAAGCGCGATTCGCTGATCTGCCGCCCCGGAGCCATGCCGGAACCGGAACAGGCGGAAAATCCGGAACTCCGCCGTCTTTGCGGCCGCTCGCTGAAGATCCGTCAGGTCTCTGTCGGCGGCTGTGCCGCTTGCGAACTGGATTTCAATGTTTTGAATACATTGGCGTGGGATATGGGACGGTTCGGCATCCAGGTGGCGGCATCGCCGCGTCATGCCGATTGTCTGCTGATCACCGGTCCGGTCACCGAAAACATGCTGCTGGCACTGAAAAAGACCTATGCGGCGGTCCCGCGCCCGGCATTTGTGATCGCCTGTGGCAGTTGCGCGGTGTCGGGCGGGATCTACGCCGGCAGTCCGGTCGTCCACAATGGTGTGGAAGACATCCTGCCGGTGGATCTCTATGTACCCGGCTGTCCGCCCCATCCGGCGGTACTGCTGGAGGCCCTGCTTTATCTGATGGGCCGCAAACGCGGGCCTATCGCCTGAACCCCGCCCGCCGGGTGGTTCATACCGGATAAACGGCCGGAGTGGTCTTTGCCGCTCCGGTATTTTTTATTCCCGGACACCGCGCTGTTCCCGGCGGAACCACAGCAGGATACCCAGAGCCAACAGCGGGAAAATCCCGCCCAGCAACAGTCCGCAACGCAATCCGAAGGGTTCTGCGGCCATACCCGATGCCTGAAACCAACCATTCAGCACGGGCCACGATGCCGCATGATCGGCCACCACTCCGATCACATACGGACCGACGGCGGCACCGATATCGCCACCGGCGGCCAGCATGGCGTACAACCACGCCCCGGCCAGCGGGAAACAGCGACCGGCCAGCACCACCGAACCCGGCCAGAGCAAACTGGTGGCGAAACAGCAGAAAACGCATCCGGCCAAAGCCCACGCCGGGGCTCCGGCCAGCGCAGCCAGCAGATAACAACCGGTCGCGGCAATGGCACCGATGACCATGAATTTCCAGACATCGTGCTTTTCCCCGAACAGGCCGTAAAGCAGCCGTCCGGTCCCCAGCATAGCCGCCCCCATGCACATACCGAGGGTATCGCCGACAACTTTTGGCAATGCGGCCGCCCGTTCCAGAAACGGCGATATCCACAATGCCATGGAAACCTCCGACATCCCGCCCGCCACAATCAGAGCGATCAGCAGATAAAACGATCTCTGCCGCATCAGGATACCGGCCCCCTGCCGTTTTTCCTCCGGGATCTGGGGCGGCAGCGGACAGGTGCAGAACTGCCAGATATTGATCAGCGGCAGGATCGCCCACGCCGCCAGGATCCATTGCCAGTTGTGACCGCCAAAGATCCACACCGCCAGCGTGGTCAGCAGAACCACTGTCAACTGCCCCCAGGCGTAAAAGGAATGTAATACGCTCATCATGGCCGCCTTCTGTTCGCCGGGGATGCCGTTGATGATGATATTGAGCATCAATTCAAGCAGACCGCCGGTGGCGGAAAATATCACGGTCCCGATCAGAAAACCGGGGAACGGGTCCGTCAGAAAAACCGGCGAAAGCGCGAACAGGATGTACCCGGCGACCGTCAGCACCGGTGCCAGCACGGCAAAGGGGCGGCATCCGTAACGGTCCACCGGCCAACTGAAGATCACATCCGCTGCCACCTGGGTGATATAATTCGCCGCCAGCAGGATACCGAATTGCGTGTACGACAGACCGTACGCCATTTTCAGCGGAATGAACAGCACCGGTGTCAGATTGATCACCAATGCCCCGACAAAATTGGCGGTATAACAGGCCAGCACCGTGGAACGGTATGAAATATTTTCCTGCATCATCTGTCCATCCTGTCCGTCTGTGCTGTCCGATTCAGAGCTGATCCTGCCCGACCACCTTCCGGTCCTGATCGGTGAACCACACCCCGACCCGGCCGTTCTTTTTCCACTCCAGCGCGGCCCCGGTGAATAATTTGTTCCGCCGGTCAGGCTTGGAACCGACCACGACCGGACACGGCGTGCCGTTGTCATCGCCCTCCCCGCCCGGACGGATCACCCGGAGCTGGTGTTCATGCCCGCACAACATCACGTCCGGCTTCACATGTTCCCGCAGCAGCCGGCACCATTTCCGGTAGGTATCGGTTTCGATATTGAACGGCGGTTCATAAACCACGCAGAACGGCACATGGTTGATGATCACCTTGAACCGCACGCCATCGGCCCCGAATTCCGTCTCCGGCTGTGTCACCAGTTTTTCGAGAAATTCCGTCTGACGCGCCCGGAATTCCGAACAGCAGACGGTATAGCCGTATTCTTTGTGGTCATCCATTTTGTCTTCGCCGCAATCCAGCACCAATCCCCAGATCGGCCCCAGCCGGAACGAATAATAGGTGTTGCCATTGTCCGTGGGGGTCACATCGGCATAATGCTCGGCCAGCACACCCCGGAGGTCGTGATTGCCGCGGGAGCAGATCACCGGGATCTCGCCGCCGGTGACCTGACCGGAGATCTGATACGGAGCCGCGATCAGCTCCATCCGGCTGCAATCTTCCATCATATCGCCATTCATGACCAGCAGATCCAGTTTGTCCCCCCAATATCCGGCGGCTTTCACCGGCGATTCGATCATGCTGTGGGCATCGGCCAGATGGTAGATCCGGATGGATTCCGCATCCGGCGCGATCGGCCGGAACTTGTATTGCCGGGAAACCACCGGTTCGGTTTTGGAAAAATACGCTTTGCGTTCCGTGACCACCCGGCAGCAGAGTTTGTAACCGCGCGCTTTGTCCAGCACGGCCTGCGGCACCCGGATGCGGTGGACCGTGGTATCCGACCGCAGGATACCGTTGGATTCATCGTAAAATTTTCTGCCGTCGATCTCGCACCACATCAGCGAATTTTTCCTGACCGGCACCATGATCTGATATTCACTGCCGACGGCGCATACCGTCGGCGGACACGCGATCACCTGATCGAAACTCCATGCCGTACCGACACGGCTGCCGCATATACACAAAACGCATGCCCATTTACGCCACATACCCATCCAGAACTCCTCTGTCGGTTTTTCCGTTATCGCAACAAACACCGTTTAATTTAGCATTCCCGCGCCGCTTTGCAACCGAAAAAAAGGAGTCTGCCGCAACAGACTCCCTTTGTGACATTCAGCGGCTGCCGCCGCGGATCGCGGTCACTGTTTTCCCCAGATCTCCGCTTCACACAATGTCATGGCGGACCCTTCCGGACGGGACCCGAAATTCACCTCCAGCGAAGCCGCCCGGACCGCCGGGATCTTGACGGAAACCCGTTTTACCCCCTCCGTCACCAGGCTTTCACCGGCAAAACGCTGTCCACCGATCACGACCTCCCATGCCGGAAGCACGCCGTGGCAATAAAAGACAACTTCTTCCACGGTCGTTTCCGCACCGAAATCGAACCGCACCGTCACCGGATCGGTCCCGCTCCAGGTATCGGCAAAATCAGCCCGGCTGAGTTTGATGCGGCCCGCCTTGATCCGGGCCCGGATCGTACGGTTCCCCAGATCACCGGCATCCGGTGCTTTCAGCCGGTTGGTCAGCCGACCTTCGGGAAACCCGAATTCCGTGCCACCGTTGTCCGGAGCCACGCTGTAGGTGTATTTGCCGTTGGGCAGCACCACATTGGCCGGGGTTTCGATCTTGTTCAGCCACCAGTAAAAATGATTGCCGGTCAGGCACTGCATCGCAAATTCCGGCTTTTTCTCCTCGATGACCGGGAACCGGAAACGCCAGATATCATGCCCCAGTTTCACATTGAAATGGGTGAGCAGTGTCCGGTAGAACTGCCGCCATTCCGGCAGAGCCACCTGACGCTGGCGGAACGGCAGGGCCAACAGCCACGCTTCGCCGCCATTCGGATAACGCTTGATGGTCACGGCCGCGGAGCCGTCGGCAAACCGCAGAACCACATCGGTCCCGGCTTCCGGTTCGATCCGGCTGGTTGCCCCGGCCTCCACCGCACCATTGAATTTGGCCCATTCCCCGTCACCGGTAACGGCCAGATCCCGGGCCTCCGTCTTGACCATCGTTGCGCCGAACAGCGATTTACCGAACCACGCCGTTTCTTCACCGGCCGGATCAAAAGCGGCGAAACTGTTGTCAAAACACAAAATTTTGCCGCCATTTTCCACATACCGCTGCAACTGCAGCCGCAATTCCGGCGAAACGATGGTCGCTTTGGGGATCATGACCATCGGCCAGTCAGCCAGATCCGCTTTGCCGTCGAGCAGCTGCAGATCCGAAATGAACCGGAACCAGCTGCCGCAGGCGGGGCCGAAGAAATTGAACGCCGTTTCATATTCGTGGATATACATTTTGGGCAACGACATCGATGTATCGTTGGAGGTCAGGATGGCAAAATCCGCTTCCGGGAATTTCAGCACATTCATCCCGGCAAAACGCTTCATGGTATCCATCAACTGATCCCAGCGCGGTTTATGGCCGTACCAGTCGAACATCGTGCCGCCTTTGTTCCGGCAATCCCCCGGCCAATCGTAATTCCAGATCTGGATGCCGGTGCCGCCGCCGCGGGCAGCCTGACTCAAATATTCCGCCGTCTGCGCGCAATTCAAACTGCGGATGAAATGCTCGGTGTGGGCGCAGACCCAGATATCGTTGCCGGTCAGGTCGCGCAGCAATTTGGCGCGGAACGCGATATTCTGATTCCACGGATCTTCCGACGGAATGATCTGGGCTGTGGCAATATCCTGATACGGTGCCATGCGGCTCTGATGCTGCATCAAGGCCCAGTTGCAATGATCGGTGCCGATCACCCGGACCGGTTTGCCGTCGGGAGCCTTGTATTTGAGACAGATCGAGTAAATGTCGCGCTGCATCTGCAGGATCCGGTCACACAGCCAGCGGCGCATGGCCAGATGCTGAAACGGAGCCACTTCGCGCTGTGATTTGGGCGGCCCGTATTTGCCGTAACCGTATTCATGGCGGATGGTGTCGATCGAAGCCGCCAGCCATTTGTTTTTGGCGACTTCTTCCGGTTTGTGGACCCGCCCCAGATAACGGTACATGTACTGGAAGAAAACTTCATCCCCGATCGACACCCCCCATACCAGGTCTTTGTTGTCGATCAAAACCTGTTCGACCCGCTCCATGAACCGGCGGTATGCCTCCGGATCGTACAATGCTTCGCCGTTGTCCTTGTAATACGGCGCATAAAGCACCGCCCCGACACCGCTTTTTTCAGCCCATCCGCGCAGTTTGTTGATGCTGTCGCCCTCGTAGGCAAAAGGATGCAGACGGAATTTGCGGTATTCATCAAGCATGGTCTCCAGCTCGTATTCCTGACCGTACTGAATGGCAAAATCCGTATTGTATTCCGCCTCGATCGGACGCTGCCAGATAAAGGCGGAATCGCCGTAATGCCGGTTCGGAACATCCGAAAAAAGTTCCTCATACAATGGCGGCAATGCATCGGGTTCTTCTGCGGCAGCCGGCGCGGCGGGTTTCTGGCATCCGGCAATCAGCAGTGCCATCATTCCCGGCACGACTCCGTAAAAAAATCTCTTCATATCATCTCTCCATCATTAAAAACAGGCAGCCGCACGACCCACGCCGCACCGGCTGCCGGAAAATCAGAGAATGGCAATGTCATCCATCAGTACGGGATCTGCCACCATTCTTTCTTTTTGTCGGGAGCCGGTTTGGGACCGCGCATTTCGCTGAGCCACTGTTCCAGCGTACGGGATGATCTTTCCGCCACGCGGAAATTTTCATAACGGCGGGCAATGGTCTCGAATTCCTGAAGCATCGCACTCCGGACCGGTTCTTCGTCCATGTAAAGGCACAAACGCACATACATGACCGGCAGTTTGGCCCCCTGCACCCGGGCAAGCCGCACCGGATCATCCGCCACCGCCTTTTCCGCTTCGACAAAGAAGTTGAGTGCCCGGTCCATCAGTTCCC
>JAFQLP010000136.1 GCA_017414565.1 Lentisphaeria bacterium
CGTGAGCGGAGTGCTTCATATTGTGAAGTGTAACGGAACAATGCTTCATAGCGAAATGCAATGAAGCTGCTTCATCTGAAAAGGCGTTTTTATGAAGCACGCCTGACAGCGTATGAAGCGGCACTACGTGCCATGAAGCGCACCTTCGGTGCATGAAGCGAAGCCTTTTCAGGCTTCATTCACCATTTTTGCCGCAGGCAAAAATGGTGGGCGATGAGGGACTCGAACCCCCGACATTTTGCGTGTAAAGCAAACGCTCTAACCAACTGAGCTAATCGCCCGCATATTCATACTTAAAATATAATGCCGGTTTGATGGGATTACAAATCTTCCGGCGGATTTTGTCGGATTTTCGTATCGCCTCTCACCGATGACAAAATTGAAAAATACGCCGCAGAGGATATATTATTCATTTCCCATTCATTTCATTCGGAGAATCTTATGCCCGTTGACCTGATCACCGGATTCGTGATCTTTGCCACCCATTTGCTGGAGGGCATCACCGGATTCGGCAGTACCGTGCTGGCTCTGCCTTTTCTGGAGCCTTTCATTTCGATCAAATTCGCTGTCAAACTGCTCGGCATTCTCGGTTTTACCATGTCGCTCTATCTCATCTTCCGGTCGTGGCGGCACATCGTTTGGCGGGAATTTGCGTTTATCGCGCTCTGGCTGACCGCAGGGCTTCCCATCGGCATGGTCTGTCTGCAATATCTGCCCGAGCAGGCCCTCTGCACCGCCCTCGGCCTTTTCATGGTCGTTGTCGGATGCCGCGGAGAATACAACACGCTGAAAAACCGTCTCCCCCGTACCGATACCACGGCCAAACGCTCCGGCTGGATGCGGCTCCTGCTTTTCTGCGGCGGCGTGATCCAGGGGGCATTCGGTTCCGCCGGGCCTTTTGTGGTGATCTATGCCGCCCGCGCACTGCAGGACAAAACGCTTTTCCGCGTGACCCTCAGTCTGGTGTGGCTGACAACGAACTCCCTGCGCCTGATCACCTGGAGCGTGCAGGATCTCGTATATCACGGCGACAATATCTGGACACCCGCCATGGGCCGCGCGCTTTTATGGAGTATGCCTTTTATGATTCTGGGCGTGGTGATCGGCGATTTTCTGCATCACCGTGTGAGCCAGCGACTCTTCAAGATCGGGGTTTACGCCATTCTGGTCATCTCCGGACTGCTCATGATCGGCAACGCCATCGGCTGACGGCGCGATCCCGGTTCCGGGGCTATTGCTGCGGCGGCGCGACCTGACGGGCACTGCGCCGGGCCCGGTACTGGACCACCAGCGTTTTTACCACATAGTAGGTGAGCGGTGTCATAATCGCCGCAAAAACTGCGCCGCCGACAAAAAAAGCCGCTACCAGTTCCCACCCGATTTCCAGCAGCGATTGCCAGTTTTGCTGTGTTATCACATTTTCCATGGCTTTTTTGCTGTCTTCAAACGACAATTTGCCGCCCATCAGTATATTGCCGATATAGCACTGCACCGGGTAGATGAAAAAGATGGTCACATGATTGGTGATAAGTGTACCGAGCGTTGCCCCGATCTTGCTGCCGCGCAAAAGAAATGCCGTCGGGATCGACATGATCAACTGGGCCCCGAACGGACCGATACAGCCGTAGAACATACCGATCGCCCAGCCGCGAGCAATATAAGCAGGCGATGCTTTTTCCCTGACAATCTTGCTATACAAGCGCAACCAATATTTATACAGCGAATGCCGTTTTCCCATCGTCCTGCTCCTCTCTCTTTGCTCTTTGCACAAGATAACACGGAAAAGGCATATTGTCAAGCAGACAAACCGGCGGGAGCGGATAGATCGGCATCACAACAGCCATCTGTTCCCCGGCCCGCCTGTCGCCGCAAAAAATTCCGCCCCCGGCAGAAAAAAACGGCCCCGCAGCAGCAAACTGTCGGGACCGCTTCATCTGCCATCCGGCAATGCTGTTATTTCAACTCCGGCGATTTTCCGGACCGGACCGTGTCCGCCGTGATCCGGCAGGATTGCAGATCCTTGCGCGACGGAATGTCGTACATGACATCCAGCATCAGTTCTTCCAGAATGGCCCGGAGCCCGCGGGCACCGGTACCGCGCTCCGCCGCCCGCCCGGCCAACGCCTCGATCGCGCCGGGGGTGAACTCCAGTTTGATGTTTTCCATGGCGAAAAGCCGCTGGTATTGACGGATCAAAGCGTTTTTCGGCTCGGTGAGAATGCGGACAAACGCATCTTTGTCCAATGCCGACAACGCCGTCACCACCGGCAGACGGCCGGCAAATTCGGGAATGATCCCGAAATGGATCAGATCCTCCGGCTCGCAGAACGAAAGCGGATCGGCCGCCACTGCCGCCGCATGCGCTTCGTCCTCCGCCACCGAATCCTCGACCAGCCGCTTGAAACCGAACACCTGTTTGCCCTGACGCCGCTGGATGATTTTATCCAATCCGACAAACGCCCCGCCGCAGATAAAAAGGATATTGGTCGTATCCACCTGCAAAAACTCCTGCTGCGGATGTTTGCGCCCGCCCTTCGGCGGAATATTGGCCACCGTGCCTTCAAGGATCTTGAGCAATGCCTGCTGGACACCTTCGCCGGAGACATCGCGGGTAATGGAAACATTTTCCGTCTTGCGGGCGATCTTGTCGATCTCGTCCACATAGATGATCCCCAACTGGGCGCGCTCGATATCGTAATCCGCCGCCTGCACCAGCCGGAGAATGATGTTTTCCACATCTTCGCCCACATACCCTGCTTCGGTCAGCGTGGTGGCATCGCAAATGCAGAACGGCACATCCAGCATCGTTGCCAGTGTTTTGGCCAGCAAGGTTTTACCGCTGCCGGTCGGCCCCAGCAGCAGAACATTGCTTTTTTCCAGTTCCACATCCGCGTAAGCAGCATCGGCCGCGGTGTAACGGCTCTTGAGCCGTTTGTAGTGGTTGTAAACGGCGACCGAAAGGGCTTTTTTCGCTTTGTCCTGCCCGATCACATACTGATCCAACCGGCTTTTCAATTCGGCAGGTGCCGGCAGCGGCAGGTTGCGGATCAATTCATCCGCCGACCCGGCGGCGGCTTTGCCCGGGGCCTTTTTTTCACCCCCGCCGCAAAGATTGCGATAGCCCATTTCCAGGCATTCGGTACAGATCCCGATACCATCGACCCCGCTGGCGGCCATGCCATGACCGGCCGGCAATTTGTCGGGCGTCCGGCCGCAAAAAGCGCAGATCAAATTTTTATTCTTGTTATCAGCCATAATACCCCGTTTTATTTGCTGCCGATCGGCTTTTTGATCTCAACCACCTGATCGACCAGGCCATAGGTTTTCGCTTCCGCCGCGGACATGAAGAAATCGCGTTCGGTATCCGCGCTGATCCGTTTGAGCGTTTTGCCCGTATGCCGTGCCAGGATCCCGTTGAGCATGGTACGGAGCCGCAGGATCTCCTGCGCCTGAATGTTGATGTCGGCCGCGGTCCCCTCGGCACCGCCCCACGGCTGGTGGATCATGATGCGGGAATTCGGCAGGGCGAAACGCTTGCCGTGCGTCCCGGCCGCCAGCAGTACCGCCCCCATGGAGGCACACTGCCCCAGGCAGTAGGTTTTGACATCGCAGGAAAGGATCTGGATGGTGTCGTAGATCGCCAGCCCCGCGGTCACGCTGCCGCCCGGACTGTTGATATAAAGATCGATATCCTTTTTCGGGTCCTCGGCCTGCAGAAAAAGCAGCTGGGCAATGACCAAATTGGCAACTTCATCATCGATCGGCGTACCCAGCAGGATGATCCGGTCTTTCAACAGCCGGGAATAAATATCATAACCGCGTTCACCGCTGCCGGTTTGTTCAACAACCATCGGGACCATGTACGATTTTGCTTTCATGTAAACCCCCTTTTTTTCACACACAACAAAAAGCGGCCTTCGTCGGAGGGACGGAGGCCGCTGATCTTTCCATCTCCGGAACCGGAGTTATTTCGCGTTGGCGTCCGCCTTGTCCGCCAGGAACTCCAGAACTTTCGCATTGAGGATGTCGAGCTGGAGTTCTTCCATGCCGCCGGATTTCTCCAGCATGGCGCGGAGTTCTTTTTCTTTGTAACCGTAGTAGCCGCTGATGCCTTTCACGCGGGCATCGACTTCTTCGCGGCTGATGGTGATGTTTTCAAGTTTGGCGATCTGACGCAGAATGAAAGTGCGGCGGAGAGCCTTTTTGGCCGCTTCGGCAGCCGTGGCACGGTGTTCTTCCTGCTTGGCCTTGAATTCTTCGGCATCGGCTTCGGATTTGACCATTTCGCCGGCCATCTTCCGCAATTCACGCGAAATTTCGCCATCGAGGATAGACGGCGGCAGTTCAAAATCCGCGACCGCGCCATCGACCGCTTCGTAAACCTTGTCGATCAGTTCGCCGCGACGCTTGTTCTGCGCTTCGTTTTCCAACGCGGCGCGCAACTGGGTACGGAATTCATCCATATCCTTGACCTGCGCTTTTTCGCAGAGTTCGGCATCGCTCAACGCCTGCTTGCGCTGGACGCTGTTGACCTTGACCTTGTAGTTGAGCGTCTTGCCGGCCAGGGCTTCTTCACGGTAATCTTCCGCGTAGGTGGCGGCAAATTCGTATTCACCGCCGACCGTGGCACCGGTCAGGGCCTGGATCGCGCCGGGGATGATCTCCGGTTCATTGAGCCACAGATAACTGCCTTCGGCGGCGACCTGACGGCGCAGGGCCGGAGAAGCATCTTCCGCCAGTTCAAAATCGGAGGTGTAATCCACTTTCAGCATATCTTCGGCCTGGGCCGGGAAATCCTGGACTTCGGTGTAACCGGCATACATGGTGCGGTAGAAATCCAGCCGTTCATTGATCTGTTCATCAGTCACATCCGCCGCCGGCAGTTCGACCTTGACATTCTTGTAATCACCGGCATCAAAGACCGGAGCCAGGTCCACATTCAGCACAAAAGTCAGATCTTCGCCCTCTTTCAGCACCAGATCGCCTTCGGGATTGCAACTGACGATGTCGAGATCCTTGTCTTCATTGATTTTGTCGAATGCGGTGTAAAGCAGACGGCGTTTGAGTTCGCCTTCGATATCGGAAGCATATTTGCTCTTCAGCATGGCAACCGGGGCTTTGCCGCGACGGAAACCGGGAATATTGACATAACGGGCAACTTCCGCCAGCGAGCGTTTCCATTCCTGCGACAAAACATCTTTTGCCACAGTAAAAGTATAGACCTTGCGGCAGGCGGAGTCGTCACGGACCTCCATATTCAGCGAAGTAGCAAGATTCACAGCCATGATAACAATATCCTTTCCCGGGGTTGATACATTCCCTTTGCAATCATTTTTTGCCTTATTCTGTATAATATAAACCACCAGTGCGGGTTTGTCAACCCTCACCGGTGGCAGTTGCCGTTAAAAACGGGAATACGGATTATTTTTCCGCCTGGATATCCACATCGCGGCCGGTCCAGCAGTAGGTATAGACCTGATCCGCCGGCAGACCGATCGCCTCGATCAGTGCCTCCAGTTTCTGATACTTGAGCGAGGTCAGTTTCAATTCCTCCCGGATCACCTCGACCATGGCGTTGTACTCCGGCGAATCAGCGACCGTGTAACGCTGGATGACCTCTGCTGTGATTTCCCCTTTTTCCAATTTGCGGATCGCCCGCCGCGCGGCCAGATCCATTTCGGAACGGGACCGGGAGAAATTCAGGAAACGGCAACCGAACAGCAGCGGCGGACAGGCGGAACGCATGTGGACCTCTTTGGCCCCCCGTTCAAAAAGCCACTGCACGGTTTCGCCGAGCTGGGTGCCGCGCACGATGGAATCGTCGCAGAAAAGCAGCCGCTGCCCCTGGATCTGATCCAGCACCGGCACCAGTTTCATCCGGGCCACCAGACGGCGCACGCTCTGGTTCTGGGGCATGAAGGAACGGGACCAGGTGGGCGTGTATTTGACAAAAGCCCGCATGTACGGCTTGCGCGCGGCATTGGAGTAACCGATCGCATGGGCCACACCGGAATCCGGCAGACCGCTGACCGAGTCGCAGTCGGTATCGTCCTGTTCTGCCAGCGATGCCCCGTTGCGGTTGCGCGCGGCCTCCGCCGAGATCCCGCAGTACTGCGACGACGGATAACCGTAATAGACCCAGAAAAAGGTGCAGAACCGCTGTTTGTCCCGGGGGGCATCTTTGACCACCACCCGGTCCGGCAGGATCTCCACGATCTCGCCGGGGCCCAATTCGTGCTTGACGGTGTAATCCAGATTCGGGAACGCCGTGGATTCCATGGTAACAGCATAGGCCCCCGCTTTTTCCCCGACAATGACCGGGGTGCGGCCGTAACGGTCTCGGGCGGCCAGAATACGGTCCTCCTGCAGCAGCAGAATGGAACAGGAACCGCGCATATCCCGCTGCACCCGCCGCAACCCGTCGAGCAGCGTGGGTTCGCGGTTGATGATCGCGGCCACGACCTCGGTGGGATTGAATTCCCCGCTCATGGAAGCGGAAAAAATGGTTTCGCCATCGGCCAGCAGTTGGGCGGCCAGTTCGTTCAGATTATCCAACCGCCCGACCGTGGCCAGCGCGTAATGACCGTGCCGGGAGGTGATGGCCAGCGGCTGATCTTCCAAATCACTGATCACACCGATACCGGACCGGCCGTGCAGATTTTCGAGATCGCTGTCGAATTTGGAACGGAACGGCACATTGGAGATATCGTGGATGCGGGTCACCGGAAATCCGTTCATATTGACCACCGCCAGCCCCCCGCGCCGGGTACCGAGGTGAGAATGATAGTCAGTACCGTAAAACAAGTCACAGATACAATCATGCTGCGACACAACGCCGAAAAAACCGCTCATGAATCACTCCTGTTGACGACGCGGAAACCAAAACAACGACTTCATAATCTACATCACCCCGCGATTTCCGCAAGCACAGATTTGAATTTTTCTTTTTTCCGGTTGTTTTTTTTCTCCCGCACCGTATAGTAGATGATGGATTTGCAACCGGGAAAACATTGATTGTGAAATTTACCAGACAACTGCTGCTGACCATTCTGCTGCTGTCCGCCGTTTGTCTGCGGGGGACAGCGGAAACGCCGCCGGATATCGTGTCGCTCTCCCCGGCCCTGACCGAACTGCTCTGTTTTCTGGGCGGCGGGGACCGGCTGGCTGGCCGGAGCGGCGGGTGCAATTATCCCGATTCCGTCAAAGATCTTCCGGTCATCGGCGCACTTGCCACTCCCGATCTGGAACGGGTGGCCCGCAGCGGTGCCAAACTGCTGCTTGCCGACAATCTGCGTCACGCCGGTATCCGTAAAAGCCTGACCGGTATGGGAGTGGAGGTGCTGACCCTGCCGCTGGTCCGACTGCCGGATTACCCGGCCGCGGTCACGGCCCTCGGCAACCGGATCGGAGCCGCCGACCGCGCAGCCGCAGAGGTGGAACGCTTCAACCGGTTTGTAACGGAACGCCGCCGGAACCGCCCGGACCATGCCCTCAAAGTCCTGTTCGTCGTCTGGCACGATCCGGTGATCGCCGCCGGCGGCAACACCTTTGCCGGGGACTACATCGAACTGGCAGGCGGGTGGTCGGTCTCGGCCGGGATCAAGCGGGAATATTTCCGCCCCTCCCCCGAATGGGTCGTCCGTCACGATCCCGATCTGATCATTTATCCCGGCGGACACGGGGTGGCGGCCGGGGCCCTGCCCGCGTACTGGCAGGATCTGCGTGCCGTCCGGAACGGCGATCTGTACCGTCCGGAGGATGCCGATCTTTATTTCCGGCTCTCGCCCCGGTTTGACCGGGCCGTGACCGGATTGGAAAAAATTCTGCAAACCTGCCGTCAACGGCGGGCTGCAGCTGCTTCAGACCAAACAAAACCAGAAACCGAACCATAAAAAAACAAACAAGGAGTGTCACCCATCATGCTGAAACCCGTATCTTTGCAGGTTGAGTACAAAAACAATCCCATCGGCATGGACGAAATCACCCCCCGGTTCTTCTACCGGCTGGAAGGCAATGGCGGCGAACAGCTGGCCCGCCGCCTCACCGTCGCGCTGGCGGACGGCACGCCGGTCTGGGACAGCGGCTGGGTCGATTCCGGCATCACCATTCAGATCCCCTACAGCGGTCCGGCTCTGCGGCCCTTTACGGATTACCGCTGGCAGGTGTCGGTCCGCGATGACCGGGGCGATGTGAGCGAAAGTGCCGAAGCCCGGTTTGAAACCGGTTTCATGGGGACCCCGTGGCAGGGCAAATGGATCAGCAGCCATTGCGCCAGCGGCGATTCTCTGATGCACGGTGTCCAGCAGTTGTTCCGCGACTTTGAAGTACCGGAAGATCTGGTTTCCGCGCGCCTGTATGCAGCGGCACTCGGTCTGTACGAAGCGCGGCTCAACGGCGAAAATATCACCGAAGATATCTTCGCCCCCGGCTTTACCGATTATTATGAACGGGTCCAGTATCAGGCGTATGACATCACCAGTCAACTCCGCCGCGGCGAACTCAATGCCCTGTCGGTCAACCTGGCTGACGGCTGGTATTGCGGTCAGATCGCCCGTCTGTGGTCCCAGGGCAACCCGACTTTCGGCGGATTCCCCTGCTTCATCGGCGAACTCCATCTCCGCCGCCGCAACGGCGAAACCATCGTCATTGCCACCGATGAAGATTTCAAGTCCATCTACTACGGCTTTGCCCCGCTCCGTCACAGCGATATCTACGCCGGTGAACGCGCCGAAGCGTGGCGCGATGACACCACGTGGCGGCTCCCCGGCACGGAACGCTCCCATGTCTGCCCCGTGACCATCGCCAAACCGAAGGTCAGGATCACCTGGCAGAGCGGTGCGCCCGTCCGCCGGATGCACGAGATCAAGCCGAAAGAAATCATCCGCCGCCCCGGCAACACCTGGATCATCGACTTCGGCCAGAATTTTACCGGCCGTGAACGGCTCCGTCTCACCAACACCAATCACGGTGTGACGATTATCATCAAACACGGCGAAATGCTCAACGAAGACGGTTCGCTTTATACCGAAAACCTCCGTTCCGCGGCGGCCCAGACCATTTACAGCTGCGGCAATCACGAGGAGGAGATCTACGAACCCGCCTTCACCTTCTACGGCTTCCGTTACCTCGAAATCAACGGCTGGCCGGGGAACCGACCGCCGATCAGATCACCGCATTCGCCTGTTACAGCGATCTGCCGGAAACCGGTACGTTCAGCTGCTCCGATCCGCTGCTCAATCAGTTGTATTCCAACATCGTCTGGGGTCAGCGCAGCAATTTCTTCGACATTCCCACCGACTGTCCGCAGCGCGATGAACGGCTCGGCTGGACCGGCGATACCCAGGTCTTTGCCAATATTGCGACCTACAACATGTACGCGCCGGAATTCTACACCAAGTGGATCACCGACCTGAACACCGCGCTCACCGATGACGGCTGCTTTGCCAACTTCGTCCCCCACCCCTATCACCGCGGCTGGCGGACCCAGGCGACCGGCTGGTCCGATGCGGGCATCATCTGTCCGTTTGTCATGTTTGCCAAATACGGCGATACCCGCCTGATGGAAAAATATTACGACAATATGGCGCACTGGCTCGACTGGCAGATCGCCCGTTCCGGCGGTACCGGTCTGGTCTCGGCCGCCCTTTACCGCGACTGGCTCAACATTGATGCCGATACCCCGGAAGAATATCTTTCCAGCACCTATCTGGCAGGCATGTTGAAACTGCTCGGCCGGATCGCCGGCATCCTCGGCCGTCCGGAGGAAAAAGCCAAGCGGGAAGCCACCGCGGAAGCCTTTACCCGCACCATCAACGAAAAATACTTCCCCAACGGGGAACTGACGGTCCGCACCCAGACCGCCGCCTTGCTGGCCCTCCATTTCGACCTGGTCGAAGGGACCACGGCCGCCAGGACGGTGGATTTCCTGGTCAAGGACATCTGCGAAAACCGTCAGCTCCACCTTTCCACCGGGTTCCTCGGCACGCCGCTGCTGCTGCCGGTGCTGACCAAGGTCGGCCAGATCGATCTGGCGTACAAACTGCTGATGCAGACCACCTATCCGGGCTGGCTCTATCCGGTCACGCAGGGTGCGACCACCATGTGGGAACGCTGGAACAGCTGGTCCGATGCCGAAGGCTTCGGCGATGTTGACATGAATTCGTTCAACCACTACGCCTACGGTGCCGTCGGCGAATGGTTCTTTGAAACGATCTGCGGCATCAATCCGGGCGGCGATGCGGACGAAGAACGCGCGTTCCGCCGCTTCCGGCTGGCCCCGCAGTTCGGCACGGTCCTGCAGCAGGCTTCGGCCCGTTATGACTCCATCAACGGCCGGATCGAATCCGCCTGGACCCGTCAGGCCGATGGTTCCATCGAATGGCAGTTCAGCGTGCCCTGCAACACCACCGCCACCGTGACCCTGCCGGCGGGGACCGCGCTGGCCGCGGGCGAACTGCCCGCCGAATTCACCCCCGGCACCCACACGCTCCGGATCGTGAACAACTGATTGCGGATCAAACGCGCCGGACGGTGGTAAACACGCCGCCGTCCGGCCCGTCAGACAGCCAAACCGGCGCATCGGCCATGGATCACAACGGCCGGTGCGCTTTTTTATTTCCGTTTAAAAAGAGAGGCTGTTGCCAAACCTCAAAAAAGGTGAGCAACAGCCTTTTTCTATTGTTTGAGCTGAATATGTGAGATTTGATAAAAAGAGTTGGAATTGCTGTTATCGTCACCGGCAAAAGCAATTCCGCTGAAAGTTTTGGGGAAATGGGGTACGGGGAAGATGACCTTTTTCAAAAAGTTGTCTTCCCCGCAAAGCCATTTGGCAACAGCACCCGACTGATCCCGCTGCCGGTCAATCGGCTTTTTTGCGGCGGGTGCGTTTTTTGGGGGCCTCGGCCGCTTCCGGAAAAAGCAGGATCTTGTGATTGTCGGCCACGGCCCGGATGCGGACGGTGTCTTCCGGAATCCCGCCGAGGATGGCCTCTGCCAGCGGGTCTTCCAGATAACGCTCCACATTGCGCCGGATGGGCCGGGCCCCGTATTCGGGATTGACCCCGGTACCGATGATAAAGTCTGCCACGCCGTCATCAAGCACCAGTTCGAGATGCCGGGCGGCCAGCCGGTCACGCAGTTTGCCTACTTCGATATCCACGATCGCCAGCAGGTCTTCGCGCACCAGTTTGCGGAAAACGATGATCTCGTCGAGCCGGTTGAGAAATTCCGGTTTAAAGAATTTCCGGGCCGTCTCCAGCAACCGTTCATGCTGTTTGGCCAGATCGGCCGTTTCGCCGCCGCCGAAGCCCAGCGTATGACCGCCGGCGGCCAGTTGTTCGGCCCCGATGTTGCTGGTCATGATGATGATGGTATTGCGGAAATCCACCTTGCGCCCCAGCGAATCGGTGATGTGGCCCTCTTCCAGGATCTGCAGCAGGATGTGGATGACATCCGGATGTGCTTTTTCCAGTTCATCAAACAGGATCACCGAATAAGGACGGCGGCGGACCCGCTCGGTCAGTTCACCGCCTTCTTCATGGCCCACATAGCCGGGCGGCGAACCGATGAGCCGCGACACATTGAATTTTTCCATGTATTCGGTCATATCGATCTGGATCAGCGAATCGGCATTGCCGAACATGAATTCGGCCAACGCTTTGGCCAGCAATGTTTTGCCGACGCCGGTCGGACCGAGAAAGAGAAATGTCCCGATGGGCCGGGAGGGATTCTTCAGATCGGCACGGGAACGGCGGAGGGCGCGGGAGATCGTGGTGATCGCCTCGTTCTGGCCGATAACAGCGCGTTCCAGTTCGGCTTCCATCCGCAGCAGTTTGCGGCTTTCGCCCTCCTGCATTTCCTGCAGGGGGACACCGGTCAGTCCGGACACCACCGCCGCCATGTCTTCGCGGCTGACTTCCGGCGGATTTTCCTCGTTGTGCCGCTGATGTTCCTCCCGCACCGCCTGCCATTTGGCGCGGAGGTTGCGTTCCAGATCCCGGTACTTGGCGGCGGTTTCAAAATCCTGGGCATCGACGGCCTGGTTTTTGTTCCCGGCGGCCTCGTTGATGGCCTGTTCCAATTCCGAGGTATCGGGCGGCGGCAGAACGCTGTTGATGCGGACTCTGGCACCGGCTTCGTCCATCACATCGATCGCTTTGTCCGGCAGGAAACGGCCGGAAATGTAACGGTCGGAAAAACGCACGGCCGCTTCCAGCGAACCTTTGGCGTAACGCACATGGTGATGTTTTTCATAAGTCCCGGCCAACCCCTGCAAAATCAGGATCGATTCCTCCACCGACGGCGGATTGACCACCACCGGCTGGAACCGGCGTTCCAGCGCAGAATCTTTTTCGATCCCCTTCCGGTATTCATCCAGTGTGGTCGCCCCCACGCACTGCAATTCGCCGCGCGAAAGAGCCGGTTTGATGATGTTGGCGGCATCCATGGCCCCCTCGGCACCACCGGCCCCGACGATCAGGTGGAGTTCGTCGATGAACAGGATCACTTTGCCGGAATGCCGCACTTCATCGATCACCGCCTTGATCCGTTCTTCAAACTGGCCGCGGTATTTGGTCCCGGCGACCATCAGCGGCAGATCCAGCGCAAAGATCCGTTTATCCCGCAGGATCTCCGGCACCCGGTTCGCGGCAATGGCCTCCGCCAGCCCTTCCAGAATGGCGGTTTTGCCGACCCCGGCCTCGCCGATCAGCACCGGATTGTTTTTGGTGCGGCGGCAGAGGATCTGGATGACCCGGGCAATCTCGTTCTGACGGCCGATCACCGGGTCCAGTTCCCCGCGGCGCGCCAGCTCCGTCAGATCCCGGCCGAATGCGTGAAGCGCGGGCAATGCTTCCGGATCACCGGCATTGGGGGGCGTCCCGCCGCTGCTGACCGGGTCCGGATTGCCGGGTCCGCCCTCCTGATCCGATTCGCCGCCGCCGTCCGGCAGATAATCCGGGTCCAGTGCTTTGATGACCTCCCGCCGCACCTGATCCGGATCGATGTGCAAATTGGCAAGCACCCGGGCCGCCGCGCTTTCCCCCTCCCGCAGCAAGGCCAGCAGGAGATGTTCCGTACCGATAAAATTGTAATTCATCGCTCTGGCTTCTTCGGCGGCCAGTGCCAGCACTTTTTTGAATCCCGGCGTGACCGGGATCTGTCCCTCGACTTTGGTGGGCCCGCCCGTACCGCAGACTTTCTCCACCTCCAACCGCAGCTGACCGGGATTCATCCCCATGCTTTTCAGGGTCTCAACGGCCACCCCTTCGCCCAGTGCCAGCAGGGCCAGCAGGAGATGTTCCGTACCGATATAATCATGATTGAAGCGTTCCGCCTCCTGCCGGGCCAACAGCAGCACCTGCCGGGCGCGGGGAGTCAGATTGCCGAATTTTCCATTCTGATTTGCCGCCATTTTGTTTCCTCCTGTTTCTTCCGGGGCTCAATATACATGTTTTCCCCGCAAAAGCAAAAGAAAAGCCGGTTTCAGGATTGGTTATTCTGATAAATCCGGCTATATTAAAGGAAACATTCCCCACAAACAATGTCATACAGACAGAAAGGCTGCCAAATCATGTATCTGGGTCGTATCGTTGCTATCGGGCGCACCGCTGACGGGCGCAATGCCGCCATGTACCGTGTTTCCTCCCGTTCTTTTCCGAACCGCGAAGCGGTGATGAAAGGCGGCTTCATGGCCGTCATGCCCCGCGCCGGTTTTGAAGGGGACCTCCAGAAGAACCCCTACATCACCTACAACTGCCTGCGGCTGGCCGGTGAATTCGCGGTCGTCAGCAACGGTTCCCAGACCGACCCGGTGGCGGAAAAAATCGCCATGGGCGTGCCGGTCCGTGATGCCATGGCCACCGTGCTGACCGCCATGGATTACGAAAAAGATGCGCTGGATACCCCCCGGATCGTGGCGGCCTGTCACCGCACCGAAGCCTACGGCTATCTGGGCATTGTCCGCAAAGATGCGGTGCTGGTGCGCCGTTTTGAACTGGCTCCCGGCAAAATCTATCACATTTCCACCTACGAACACAATTTCCCCTGCGATGGATTCGGCGGCGACGGGTTCGATGCGGCCGATGCCGCTGCGGCTGTACAGTATGTGATCAACGGCGGTGATTTTGCCACATTTGAAAACCCGGTCACCGCGGCGGCGGCACTGGCTGACGGCGACACCTTCGCCATTGCTTCCGCCAACGCATGACTTTTGACGAAATTCTGCGATCACTGAACCCGGAACAGGCGGCCGCGGTCGCTACCCGGGAGGGCCCGGTGCTGGTGCTGGCGGGTGCCGGTACCGGCAAAACCCGGGTCATCACCTACCGGATCGCCGGACTGCTGGTTTCCGGGGTCGCACCGGAAAACATCCTCGGCCTCACTTTTACCAACAAAGCGGCCCGGGAAATGCGGGAACGGCTCGCCCGGCTGGTGGATGGCCCGACGGCCGCGGCGGTCACGCTGGGGACCTTTCATGCTTTCTGTGTACGGCTGCTGCGCAAGGAAGCCCACCGGCTCGGTTATCTGCCCGGGTTCACCGTGGCGGACGATTCGGATCAGCAGGGCTTGATCAAGCAGGCCATCGCCCAGCAGGGACTGACCGGCAGCGGCATCGGCATCCCGGCGGTGCTGTCCATGATCGGCAGCTGGAAAAACCGGCTGTTGACGCCCCGTGATGCCCGGAATCAGGCGAACAATGATTTTGAGATCACGGTCGGTACGCTGTACGGCGAATATCAGTCGATGCTGGAAAACCAGAACATGATCGACTTCGATGATATGCTGCTGCTGACCTGCCGGCTTTTCCGGGAATTTCCGGAGGTGCTGGAGCAGTACCGGGAACGCTACCGCTATCTGCTGGTCGATGAATATCAGGACACCAACGGGGCCCAGTTCGCGCTGGTGCAAATGCTCGCCGGTGAACGCCGCAATCTCTGTGTGGTCGGCGATGATGATCAAAGCATCTATTCGTGGCGCGGGGCCGATGTCAGCAATATCCTGGATTTTCCCGGCTTCTTTCCGGGGGCCAAAGTGATCCGGCTGGAACAGAATTACCGCTCCACCGAACGCATCCTCTCGGCGGCCAACGCCGTGATTTCGGGCAACACCCAGCGGCACAGCAAAAAACTGTGGTCCGATCTGGGCGAAGGCGATCCGGTCACGGTGGTACGGACTGAATCCGGCGATGCGGAGGCATCCTTCATCGCCTCGGCGATTCTGCAGGAAATGCAGGATCATCCGGACCGGAAATATTCCGATTTTGCCATTCTGTACCGTTCCAACCATCTGTCCCGGGAATTGGAGACCGCGCTGCGGCAGGCCTCGGTACCCTACCGGCTGGTCGGCGGTCAGGAATTTTACAAGCGCAAAGAAGTCAAAGATGCCATTGCCTATCTGAATTTGCTGGTCAATCCCCGCGATGACCAGAGCCTGCTCCGGATCCTGGCGGTCCCGCCCCGCGGACTGGCGCAAAAGGCGGTGGATCTGCTGAAAATGCACCGGCAGACCCGTCAGCAGCCGATGAGCCTGGCCCTGTCGGAACCGGAATTCCAGCAGCAGCTCGGCGGCAAAGCCGGGGCATCGGCACAGGAACTGGCATCGGTGATCCGGCGTTACCGGGAGATTTTCCGCACGCCGGGGAACCTGACAACGCAAGTCCGGGAATATCTGGAGGCGGTCGGTTATCTCGGCGGTCTGCAGCGGATCTACAAAGACGCTAAAGATGCCGACAAACGGCGCGACAACATCTATGAATTCATCAGTGCCATTCGCGCTTACGAACACAAAAAAGGTGAACCGGCCACCTTGGAGGAATGCCTCGAAAGTTTCGCTCTGTTGGAGGAAAACGACCGCACCGCGGAAACGCCGGAAAACACCGATGCCGTCACCCTGTCCACGGTCCACGCCGCCAAAGGGCTGGAATACCCGGTGGTTTTTGTCGTGGCCATGGAAAATGGCGTTTTCCCGAATGAACGGGCGGTGGAGGAAGGCTCGGTGGAGGAGGAACGGCGGCTCATGTATGTGGCCGTCACCCGCGCTCGGGAAAAACTCTTCCTGACCCGTGCCATCACCCGGATCACCCGTGGCAGTTTCATGCGGCATCTGGCCTCGCCGTTTCTGGATGAACTCCCAGCCCGGGAGATCAACAACGCCCGGCCGGAGGATATCCTGCGGCCGGTTTCCATGGAGGAATTGGAACGCCAATTCGCCGAGATCTTTGAATCCCTGCGTAAATAACGCAAAAAACAGCCGCGAAAAATGTTTCCGGTGTTGAAAGCAACCGAACAGCGGGTATAATATAATTCAGGAATTGTGATTCAACTTTTATCTTTACGATCACAGATCAAAAACAGGAGAATTGAAAAATGAGCAGCAAAAAAGCCCAGATGACCGTAGGGGTCCTCTCCAGACTCGGCGAAGAAGGTTCCAATCCCTTTGCCTCGATCGTTGAACACGGTGTCAATGTCACCCAGATCTGCACCTGGGAAGTGGATCGTTGGAATGCTGAAAATGCCAAGCGCATCAAAAAATATGCCAAACAGAGCAAGATCCGTGTGAATTCGGTGTGGACCGGTTACAGCGGCCGGGTGGTGTGGAACTTTATCGACGGCCCGTCCACGCTCGGTCTGGTGCCGGAAGAAACCCGCGCCCAGCGCGTGGCTGACCTCAAAAAAGGTGCTGACTTTGCCGAAATGATCGGCGCGCCGGCCATTGCGACCCATTGCGGTTTCATTCCCGAAAACTGGGATTCCCCGCTCTATCAGCCGACGCTGGATGCGATCGGCGAAGTGGCGGAATACTGTCAGAAAAAGGGTCTGGAATTCTGGTTCGAAACCGGGCAGGAAACGCCGGTCACGCTGCTCCGCACCATCGAAGATCTGGCGTTGCCGAACCTGGGCATCAACTTTGACACCGCCAACGTGATCCTTTACGGCAAAGGCAATCCGCTGGATGCGCTGGATGTCTTCGGCAAATATGTCAAGTGCCTCCATGCCAAGGACGGTCTGTACCCGACCAACGGCCGTGAACTGGGCAAAGAAGTCCCGGTCGGCAAAGGCAAGAGCCAGTACAACAAACTGATCCCCGCCCTGTACGGAATGGGCTTCACCGGGGATCTCATCATCGAGCGCGAGATCTCCGGTGCCCAGCAGACCAAAGACATCATGAAGACCATCGTCTATCTGGACAAGCTGCTCACCAAAACCGCGGAAAAAGCGGCCAAAGCCAAGAAGTAATCACAGGGGGGGGAGCCGGATGAAAGTTGTTGCCGCCCTCTCCGGAGGGGTCGATTCTTCGGTGGCGGCGGCACTGATGCAGCGCGCCGGCCATCAGGTCGTCGGCGTTACGCTCCGGCTCAAACACCCCGATCCGGTATTCTCCGCAAGCCAGCTCTGCGCCGGTAAAAGCGACGAAGAGTCGGTGCTTGCAGTGTGCCGGAAATTGCAGATCGAATCCCGCTTCATCGAGGGATTCGACCGCTTTTCGGAGCATGTCCTGTATCCGGCCGCCCGGGAATATCTTGCCGGGCGCACCCCCAACCCGTGCTGCCGCTGCAATGAAGTTGTCAAATTTGCGCTGCTGGCGGAATTCGCGGACCGGATCGGTGCCGGTTTGATCGTTACCGGCCACTACGCCGGGATCGATGACACCAACGGCATCCGCCGCCTGATGCGCGGCGATGATCCGTTGAAAGATCAGAGTTATTTCCTCTACCGTCTGGACCGCACCATCCTTGACCGGGTGGATTTCCCGGTGGGCCGGCTCTGCAAAGCGGAGGTGCGGCAGATCGCGGCGGAACTGGGTTTGTCCACGGCGGAACGGCCGGACAGTCAGGATGCGTGTTTTCAGGTGCCGGGTGAAAGTTTCGGCGAAACCCTGCGCCGGTTATTTGCCCTGCCGTGTCAGGACGGCCAATTTTTCTATCAGGACAAAGCCGTGGGCCGTCACCGCGGCATCCACCAATTCACCATCGGCCAGCGCAAGGGCATGAATGTGGCTCTGGGCAAACCCGCCTACATCCGCTCGATCGATCCGGCGACCAACGGGATCGAACTGGTGACGGACCCGGCCGGTTTGATGATCCGCGCTTTTCATGTCGGCGATCTGATACTGCCGGATGGCCTGCCGGAACGGGCCGAAGTGCAGATCCGCTACCGCAGCAAACCGGTCCTGGCCGCCATCCGCCCGGCAGAGGGCGGCGCACTGGTCATCCCGGATCAGCCGTTGCGGGCGGTCACACCGGGACAGGCGGCGGTCTTTTACCACGGCCGCATCCTGCTCGGCGGCGGCACCATCGGCGGGGTGGAATATGTTGATTAAGGTCATTGCGGTCGGCAAGCTCAAAGACCGGATGATGCGCGACCGCAGTCTTGAGTATTTCAAATGGCTCACCCAGTACGCCAAACTGGAGATCCGGGAACTACCCGACTCCCATCCGGAAAAAGAGGGTAAAAACATCCTCAAAGAACTGGAAAAAGAACGGGGATTCGTCTTTGTACTGTCGGAAGAGGGACAGGAGTTCACCTCGCGTCAATTTGCCGCCAAACTCGGCGCGCTCGACCGCAAAGCCGTTTTTGTGATCGGCGGTCCGGAAGGGCTTTCGCCGGAGGTAAAAAAACGGGCCGATCAGTTGTGGTCCCTCTCCCGCCTGACATTCACTCACGAAATGGCCCGGCTTTTTCTGGCGGAACAACTCTTCCGGGCCCAGACCATTCTGCACGACACCGGCTACCACAACGATTGACCGGGGTTCCCGCACCGGCGGATATCCCGTTTCCCCGTCGATCACCGGGCGGAACGCATTTCTGCGCCCGCCATCCGGTCAATACAAATGCCCCATGCGTTCCTTTTTGGTACGGAGATAACCGGCATTTTCATCGCCCGCCGGGATCACCAGCGGCACCCGTTCTGCGATCTCCATCCCGTAGCCCGAAAGCCCCACCAGTTTTTTCGGATTGTTGGTCAGCAGCCGGACCGACCGGATACCCAGATCCAGCAGGATCTGCACTCCGATCCCGTATTCCCGGAGATCCGGGGGGAAGCCGAGTTTCACATTGGCATCGACCGTATCACTGCCCTGATCCTGCAGGTGATAGGCGCGGATCTTGTTGAAAATGCCGATCCCGCGCCCCTCCTGACGCAGATACAGCAGAACGCCGGCTCCGGCCTCCACGATCTGCCGCATGGCGTTATGCAGCTGTTCGCCGCAATCGCACCGGCAGGAACCGAAAACATCACCGGTCATGCATTCGCTGTGGACCCGGACCAGCACCTTTTCCTTATCTTTCACATCGCCGTAAACCAGTGCCACATGTTCGGCATTGTCGATCATGGAACGGTACCCGGTAATGGAAAATTCCCCGAATACCGTGGGCAAACGCGCACTGTCGCCGCGTTCGATCAACACTTCATGGCGGCGGCGGTAGGCGATCAGATCGGCCACCGTTCCCCATTTGAGATGGTGTTTGCGGCGGAATTCATCCAACTGCGGCAGCCGCGCCATGGTACCGTCATCGTTCATGATCTCGCAGATCACACCGGCCGGTTTCAATCCGGCCATGCGCGCCAGATCAACGGCGGCCTCGGTGTGACCGGCCCGGCAGAGAACACCGCCCGGCCGGGCCGCCAGCGGGAACAGATGGCCCGGTGAAATAAAACTTTCATGCGAAGCGGCCGGATCGATCAATCTGGCCACCGTCGTTGCCCGGTCAAATGCGGAAATACCGGTCGTGGTCCCGTCGATGGCATCCACGCTCTGGGTGAATGCCGTCCGGTGCGGGTCACGGCAGTCCGCCGCCGGATGCAGGCCCAGTGCCGCCGCCCGCGATTCCTCCAGCGGCACGCAGATCAGCCCGCGCCCCTGCGCCGCCATAAAGGCGATGGCTTCCGGGGTGGCGTGTTCAGCGGCAACGATCAAATCGCCCTCGTTCTCCCGGTTTTCATCATCGGCGATCACGATCATTTCGCCGTTGGCGATCGCCGCGATCAGATCTTCCACCGGATCAAACTGAAATTCTGTCATATTGATTCAACTCCTTGACTCTTGCGGCCACGGCGGCGCAAACTGTTCC
>JAFQLP010000011.1 GCA_017414565.1 Lentisphaeria bacterium
CATTTTTCTTTTACCCTGCCCCGTCTGGCAACGGCTGACTGGCTGATCGGGCTGCCTCTGATCGTTGCCGGTCTGCTGTTCCGGCTGTTGCAACTCGGGTGCTATGAATTCAAGGACGATCAGGCCCGGACCGCGCTGAATGCCCTGTGTGCGTTGCGCGATGGCCTGTTGATCGCCCATGGTCAGCCCGGCAGCACCGGAATACCCAATCCGCCGGGCGCGCCGATCCTGCTGGCCATACCGGCGGTTTTCGGCACCGGCAGCCTGACTTTTGCCATCACGTTCACCCTTTTGTCATTGCTGACGGTGGTGCTGGCGTGGCTGCTGCTGCGCCGGGTGGTGCCGGAACGGACGGCGTGGTATGTTGCCATTTTATTGGCGGCATCACCCCAACTGATCTGGCATTCCTCCAATGTCTGGGGGCCGACACTGCTGCCGCTGCATGTACTGATCATGATCTTCTGTCTGCTGCGCTACCGCAACGGCGGCTCGCCGTGGTACTGGGTGGCGGCGGGACTGTCGGCGGGGATCGCGGCATGGGCGTGGCATCTTTCGGCGATTTTTCTGTTGCCGTCACTGCTGATAACAGCACGCCGCCGCTGTCCGGCACTCCGGTTCTGGGTGATACTGGCCATTCTGGGACTTGCCTTGTTTGCGCCGTGGTTCTGGTTTCTGGCGTTCATCTGGGAACCGGAGATCACCCCCATGCCGTCGCCGTGGTGGGACAAACTGCTGGCCTGGATCGTGGAACCGGGCCGGATGGGTACGCTCTTTTTCTTTGATGAATACACCCCGTCACGATCGTTGGTGTACCGGGTGGCCTCATTGCTGCATCTGCCGCTGTGGCTGACCGGCGGCTTGTTCGCGCTCTCCTGCCTGCCCCTGTGGTGCGGTCTGATCGCGGCCATCGACAAATGCCGCCGGGATGCGCTGGTGCGTCTGGCATTTGCGTTGATCCTGCCGGTGGTGATCTGCTATCTGCTGTTGTGTCTGCGGCTCCACCAGCATTATCTGGCGGTGATCTACCCGGCCCTGCTGACGGCGGCGGCAACGGGGCTGACGCAACTGCCGGAGCGGACGGCCCGTCAACTGATTCTTGCCGGTACGGTTCCGGCACTGATGGTCACACTGGCGTTGCAACTGTCTTTCTGCCGTGCCGGTGGCGACTGGTACGAATTCGGTCCGTCGGGGAATTTTCTGGAGGCGGCAGCCGCGGAACTGGATACCTGTTCGCCGGGAACGCCGTTGAATGTCACCATTGTCCCCGGTTCGCCTGCCGCGGATAAAAAACTGGATGATATCGCGGTGAATTTTATTTTCTGGCGGCATCAGGTCCCGGACGGACTTCCGGTCAAACTGGTGATCGACTGGCGTGACGGCCGTTTTGTCCGGGAGATCCAGCTGCCATGACCCATTGGTTTAAAACAAAAAAGCGTGCGCACCGCAATGGGCCGCACGCTTTTTATCAGGCGATATCACATGCCTTCGATCGCCTTGGTCTTCGGCAGACCGAGAACTTTGTCCTCGGCGACCCGGCCTTCGGCCCGGAGAATATCAAGACGTTCATAGCGTTTCATCACATTACGCTGCTTGCGAATTTTGCCGCCAACGCGGAGACTCGGATGCTGGGACATGTTCTTACCTCATATGTTAAAAATGATTGTTGCAATAATTTGTTATATAATATGCCCCACAGATCGCCTGTAGTCAAGTATAAAAAGCGAAAAAACGCAAAAAAATATACCATTCTCCTCATTCTTTTCCTGTCGGCCCTGGCGATCCCGCTCCCGGCGGCGGAAATGACACTGTTGGCATTCAGCGACAGCCATGGCGAAGTGGCCGCGCTGAACCGGCTCCGGCTTCTGATCGAAAATGAACGGCAAACAGCTCCCGATCTGTTGCTGATCGATGCCGGGGATTCGATCCAGGGGACATTTGAAGGGGCCTGGAACCGCGGGGCGGTCACGCTGGCCATGATGAATGCCATGGGCGTAAATCTCTGGGTCCCCGGCAATCATGATTTTGAATCCGGCATTCCGCCGGTGGAATCTTTTGACGGCACGGTACTCGGTGCGGACTGGCACCATCTGCATCCGGATGCGGCGGCATGGAAACAGATCGAATGGCGCGGCCGCCGGATCGCGGTGATCGGCATCGGCGAAAACCGGATGGCGTTCCGCCGTCCGGACTGGCGTGGTGATCCGGAGGAAACGGCCTTGAACCGGATCATGCCGGAGATCCGGCGGAGCCGACCGCACGCCATTGTTCTGGTACGGCACGGCGGACTTTACTGGCGGAACGGGTCCCTTTACAAACTGCTGACGCGGTATCCGGAGATCGATCTGGTGATCGGGGCCCATTCGCATCAGGAACAGAACGGCCTCCGGGTCAGACGGGCGTGGTATGTTCAAACGGCACCGCGGGCGGTCAACCTGCTCCGGATACGCCTTAATTTCCACGAATCGACCGGAGGACTCCGCCGGATCACCTCGGAATTGCTGACACCACCGGCAAACGGAGATCCGCCCTGGCCGTCCGCGGTTCAACCATTGCTTGAGCAGGCCGGACGGGCAGCCGCCATGCCGGTAACCGCATCCGGCCACACGCCGGTCGATGCCATGCGCCTGGCGACCGGTGCCGATGCCGCGCTTTTCGTCGGCCCGGCGGAACTCGCTCCGTTGCCGCAGACGGCGGCGGACTTGTACCGGCTGCTGCCCTATCAGGACCGGCTCATGGTGGTGGAGATCACCCCGGCGGTTTTGCAGAAACTGCTGGATGCGGAAACCGGGCTTACCCGGAAATATCCGGACCGTCAGTGTCATTTTTCGGCGGTCCCGGATTGGCGACGGCGCGACCGGTTGCGGCTGGCTGTCACCGACTACTATCTGGCGGGCAGCGGCGGCCTGACCCCGCAACTCCGGCCGTACATCGCTTCCCGGCGTGACACGGGGATTTTGCTCCGGGATGCGGTTTTGCTCCGGAATCCCTGAATGGATTTGCGGAAATCCGGCATCGGGTATATATTCTTGACATGAATAAACCCGATCACAGTTTCTGGCAACGCCCGCCGGTGCGGCGTTTCTGCTCTGACCGGCCGGCGGTTGCCGGTTGTTGCGGCATCGTTTTTCTGTTGCTGGTGGCATTGGCGGCCCCGCTTCTGTCCAACGGCCGTCCCCTGCTGATGCACACCGCTGACGGCTGGCGTATGCCATTCTGGCGGACGCTTTTTGCGCCGGACAGCCCGGAATATCTGATCGAACAGACCTTCAATTATTTTCTCCTGCTGATCCCGGCCTGGCTGCTGCTGCATCCGGTTCCCTGCCGCCGCATCCGGACCGGCCTGCGCGGTCTGGCGGCGATCCTGCTGCTGCTGCCGTTTTTTCTGGTATCGCCCCGCATGGATAAAACCGATTACCGGCAACTGCCGCATGATTTTGCCATTTTTGCCCCGATCCCCTACGGTCCGTTTGAACCGGTCGGGCCGATTTGTGCGCCGCCGGACCACCGGCACTGGCTCGGCACCGATGACATCGGACGCGATGCGGCATCGCGCCTGATCTACGGCACGCGGGTATCGCTGGCTGTCGGATTGGGGGCAACGGCCATGGCGTTGCTGATCGGAACGGTGGCGGGGGTGGCGACCGGATTTTTCCGCGGGATCTTTGACCTGACGGTCATGCGGCTGGTTGAGATCGTGATGTGTTTCCCCACCTTTCTTCTGCTGCTGATCCTGATGGCCATCCTGAAGGACCGCAAATGCGACCAATCGATTCTGGTGGTCATTGCCGTGATCGGTCTTACCGGCTGGATCGGCACGGCCTTTCTGGTACGCGGCGAAACATTGAAACAGCGGGTCATGCCGTACATCCAGAGTTGTGAAGTCGCCGGGATCTCCGCCTGGCGGACCATGTTTGTGCATCTGCTGCCGAATATCACCGCACCGATCCTGATCAGTTTCACATTCGGTGTTGCCGGAGCCATTCTGGCCGAAAGCGGATTGAGTTTTCTGGGGTTCGGGGTCCAGCCGCCAACGGCCAGCTGGGGCGGTCTGCTGCGGCAGGCTTTCGATGATCCGCTGACCTACTGGCACCTGACGCTTTTTCCGGGGATCGCGCTGTTTATTGCCATGTGCAGTTTCAATTTTACCGGCGAAGGTCTGCGCAAAGCCCTTACGCCCCGCTGATCTGCGCCAGCCGGGCCCGCAGCCCGTCGGCGAATTCCTCCAGCGACCGGAACCGCCGGGCGGCCAGCCGGTCGAGCGGGGTCGGCTGATCGTTGACGATCACGATCCGGGCCCCATGCCGGGCGGCTTCAGCCGGCAGTGATGCCGCCGGTTGTACCGTCAGACTGGACCCCATGACCAGCAGCAGATCACACCCGGCCATGGTATCAAATGCGTGCTGCAAACGATCTTCATCCAGATTTTCGCCGTAAAAAACGATATCCGGCTTCATCACGCCGTGACAGGACCGGCACCGGGGGATTTCTCCCGCCATGACCACCGGGCCGACCTCGTCATAGGACTGCACGCTTCCGCACCGGCGGCAATGATGCCGGGCCGGACTGCCATGGATCTCGCAAACATTCCGGCTGCCCGCCCGTTGGTGAAGCAGATCAATGTTCTGGGTGATGACCTCCTTCATCATCCCGGCCGCCTCCAATTCCGCCAGCAGCAGATGCACTGCCCCGGGTTGAAACCGGTCCAGCCGGTAAACGAATTCCCGCGCCCAACCGTAAAAATGAACGGGATCTTTTTCAAAAACGGGCAGCGACAGCAGCTCTTCCACCGCCATGCCCTGCCACGGCTCCCGGTAAACCCCGTTTTTGCCGCGGAAATCCCGGATACCGGACAATGTCGATACCCCGGCACCGGTGAATGCCGCCGGGAATGCGGCCTGTTGCAGCCACCGGAAAACCTCATCCAACGCCTGTTCCATCATCCCGTCACCTTTCTCCGAATGCCGGAAACGCGACCGTGCTTGACGGCCATCCGGTAATATCCACCCGGCGCAAATTCAGCCACGGCATCAGCGATTGCCGGAACGCCCGCCGGTCATGCAGGTCTTTCAGCAGGTAAATATCTTCCCCTTCGCTTTCCGGAGCCAGCGTACCGCTGCTTCTTACCAGCCGGGCCAGATCGACCGACCGGTCGGCCAGCAAATCTGCCGGCCAAACCAGACCGGGCATATCGGTCAAACGCAGAAAATGATACAGCATACCGACCGCAGCATTCTGTTCCGCCTGTGAAAAACGGCTTTCGGTCATCACGCCGCTGCCGACCGGCAGGGTGGTCAACCGCTTGTGATCGTCTGCCAGAAACGGGATCTGCACGGTGTGCCCCTCGCGGTAAATCACCCGGGTGGGCGACCAATCGGCGACATCGTTTTCCGCATATCCGTCGCCATCGGTTGCCCGGGCGGCGCGGATCTCGGCCTGACTGCGGGTGGTAATCAGCGATTTGATGCTGGATATGCCGATGCCGCCGATCACCAGCATTCCGGCCATCACAAACATGATCGCCACCACCATGATCGCCAGTTCGGTCGTTGCCTGTCCGGATTCCCGATACCGCCGCATCACAACCTCCCCGGGCCGGTATTCAGCCCGTCCACCAGCGGACCGGGCCCGGATGACCGGCGGGCCGCCCCGCATCCGATATCTTCGTTGGTCAGGATCCGCCCGTTGCGTATCAGGTAATAGGAATAACCGCTTCCGGCCGTCCCGTAATAGACCCGTCGAGCACCGTCGTGTTCCATATTTTCGATCGTTGTCGGCTGACGATCCGGAACCAGCGACACCCCGTATTCATCTTTGGGTGCCGATGCCGCCCGGAACAGAAATGCCTCCTGCAGCCAACCGGCCCCATCCGGCGTGTCTTCATACAGATACGCACCGCCGAAGATCACTTCCGGCGACAGCGAATCCACGCCGGGGAAATCGGGGTTGTAAATGCTTTTCAGGAACCGTTCATCGGTCAATTTCAGCAACAGAGCCAAATATTTTTCCGTCCCCGACGGGGGTGTATCCTCCGCCAGATCGGGATGGGTCGCCAGCCATTGCAGAAACCGCTTGAGATCATCCGGCCCGCCGGTCAACATATTCAATGTGTACGGCATGGAACTCGGGATCAAAGCCACTTTGTGAAACACCGGCAATATCAGAGGCGTGACGATCGGCACATCCCCGGCATCCGAACCGGTGCGGAAATGCCCCAGCACCTTTGCCACCACACCCCGGATTTCCGCATTGCTGCCGTCACGGGAATCGGTGCCGACGATGTTCCGCCGTTCCCCCTGATCCCGTCCCAGCCGGTGTATGAACGGCATACCATCCCGGTTCCCGGCTTCGTTCATCCCGGCCCGGTTGAACCGTGTGACCTCCACATAATTATCGACGGCCGTGTAACAACCCTCGTAAAGAAATCCCGGCCGCCGGTCATCCCGCAACCACCAGCCGCGCTGCCAGAATTCCTGCTGTGCTTCATAGGCTTCGGGATGAAATGATGACGGATACCACATGGCATCGTAAACGCACCAGGTAACGGGATTCTGTTCCAGATCCTGCCGCACCTCGGCCGGCAGACTCACGCCACCGGCGAAACGCTCTTCCAGGATCTCCGGATCCACCGTTGCCGACCGGTAGGCCACGCCCAGCGGCATCAATTCGCTTTCGCCGACAAACGGAGCCGGGGTGTAATTGATCTTCCACCACGGGTCCCCCAGCACGATCCCGGCTTTGGCCATCTGCATCAACTGCCAGTAACAGAAATTGCGGTTGCGGATGGCATGATAAAGGGCCGGATCGCTCAACAGAAGCCGGAATCCGGAATCCCCGATGGAGCCTTCGCTGTTGCTCCACACCTCCGGCATTTCATCGATCCGGGCATTGACCCGGACGGCGCACTGCTGTTCCACCGTATCGTTCAGCAGTGACTGGTACGCCCCGTACCAGTAAAATCCGCCGATCGGAGTAAAACGGTAATCGTTGTGCGCCAACGTCCGTTCCAGATAATGGCGGAACAATCCGGTCTGATTCGCGGGCATGTGATTCTGTTTGGCGGTCTGCTGAACGGCCAGATTGCCCAGCAACGGCACCAGAAATGCCACCCGGGACTGATTTTCGGTAATGGCCCGCACCCGGCTGTTCATAGCCAGCAGCATCGCCCTCCGGGAACCCGGTTCGGCCAGGATCGGCGGCGGCGCGGCGACCGGACTGTCGGCGGCGGTCATCATCACGGTTGCTTTGAGCAAATTCATCTGACCGATCAGATTGAGGCCATCCCGCTGCCAACCGGCACCGGCCAATGCGGCCGCCTGCTGTGCCGACTCCACCTTGATCTTGGCCCGGATACCGTTGTGCAGATCAAAAAGCAGCAGCACCGCGATCAGCAGTATGAACAATACCGCCACCCCCAGCAATAAAACCTGCCCCCGCTGCCGTCTGTGCTTCATTCCACCAGCCAATCCTTTGCGTAATGGTACATCACCGCCGCCCCTTCCGGCTCCGGATCACCGTTCAACTCCATGATCTTCCGGGCCACCGGCAGCAGCAGGGGCGCATTGGCCACCCGCACCCGGCATCCGGCCAATTCCCCGGCCAGCGACACATAGGTCTGCACCAGAGCGGAATTGTCATTGGCGCCCTCCCAATATTCATATTCCACCCCGCTGGCCCGGCCGAGCTGCATGTAACGCTCCGCCTGCACCCGGTAACGCTCCCGGGCATTTCCGCTGTAAACGGAAACCCGGTTACTGTCGGAAATATCCCGCCCGGATGCCCCCATGGCAGCCACTTTTACGCTTTTGCGGCAAATCTCACCGGCATATCCCAACGACAAAGCCTTGGCACCGTAAAACGCGGCGTAATCGACGAACATCTGCCGGGCAGTCAGCACAAACACCTGTATCAGAGCCAACAGCAGAAACAGCAGAAAAATCATGCCCAGCAACCCCTCCAGAGCTGCTGACCCGCGGCTGCCGCGCCGGGTCCCATGTTTTTTCATGCCATACCTCCAGCCCATCATTCCTGCGGCTCCGCACTCTCCTCGATCGCCGCTTTCAAACGGGCGAACCCCGCTTCTTCCGAAAATGTCCCGACCACTTCGCCATGCCGGAACAACACCAGTTTACCGTCGCCTCCGGCCACGCCCCAATCGGCATCGCGCGCCTCGCCGGGGCCATTGACCACGCACCCCATCACCGCGACTTTCCGGAGCCGGATACGCCGTCCCGAAGCCGTAATGGAATCGATCAACTGTTCCACTTTTTCCGCCAGAGCCATCAAATCGATCCGGGTGCGCCCGCAGGTGGGGCAGGAAACCAATTCCGGCACCGCCTGACGCAGCCCGCAGCTTTCCAGGATCCGCCGCGCCGCCGGGATCTCGTAAACCGGATCGGCCGTCAGACTGACCCGGATCGTATCACCGATCCCCGATAACAGCAACGATCCGATACCGACCGCCGATTTGATGGTGCCGCGTTCCCGGGTCCCGGCTTCTGTCACCCCCAGATGAAGCGGATAATCGGATCTGCCGGCAAACCGGCGACAAGCCTCCACCATCGCCGGGACATCCGATGCTTTCAGCGATACTTTGATGGCGGTAAAACCGAATTGCTCCAACTGCGCGCATTCCTCCAGCGCGCTCCGTACCAATGCTTCCGGAACCGCTTCCGCCAGCGGCATTCCCGCCGCGGTCAATTCGGCGATCAGGGCCGGATCGATACTGCCGGAATTGGCTCCGACCCGGATCGGGATACCGGCGGCACCGGCCCGCTCGGCCACCTGCCGCACCTTTTCCACCCCGCCGATATTGCCCGGATTGAGCCGGATCGCCGCGGCACCGGCATCAATGGCCGCCAATGCCAGCCGATGATCGAAATGGATATCCGCCACCACCGGCAGCGGGCTTGCGCCGGAGATCTCCCGCAATGCCTCCGCCGCCGTCAGATCCGGAACTGCCACGCGGATGATCTCGCATCCGGCGGCGGCCAACCGGCGGATCTGTGCCAGCGTGCCGGCGGCATCACGCGTATCGGTGTTACACATCGACTGGATCGAAACCGGGGCTCCGCCGCCGACCGGCACCTGACCGACCCGGATGGCACGGGTGATGCGGCGATTCATTTGCTTACCGGCTCCGTTGTCTGAACGGCGGGTGCGGCCGAAGACATCCATTTGGCCGGCAGCATCCGCCGGACATCAAAATACGAAACATAGAGCATCAGCATCAACAGCAGCCCGATAAAGACCGCATTCAGCACTTTGACCAGCGATGTCGGCAGCGGCTTGCGGAACACCAGTTCGATCAGGCCGAAAACGATATGCCCGCCATCCAGCACCGGCAGCGGCAGCAGATTGAAGATCGCCAGCGCGAAACTGATGACCACCACAAAATACAGACCGGTCATCACCGATGCCTTGCGGACCGAATGGTACAGCACATCAATGATCCCGAGCGGACCGGACATGTGATGCGGCTTGATCGAACTGGTTTTTTCGGTCAACCCCACCGAATGGGCCCCGCTGACGGCCATTCCACGGAGCGACAGCCAGGTCTGACGGAGAATGTTGCGGAATTGTTCAAACGGCGTCGGATGATCGTACAACTGCATACTGATCCCGATCTGCCGGGGGCAGACTTTTTCGGGTGTCAGTGTCACCGTCAGCACGGATTCGCCCCGCCGGACGGTCAATTCCATGCTGCCGCCCGTGGATTGCCGGCTTTTGGCAATGAATGATCCGGCATCCGCCACCGGCTGACCATCGCATGTCAGGATCGTATCGTCAGCCTGCAATCCGGCGCGTTCTGCCGGAGATCCCGCCAGCGGAGCCATGATCACGGCCTCCCGTCCGGCAAACGACACGCCCACCTTCCATCCGTATTCCGCGTCCTCGACCGGTTCCGGCATGACATCACACACAACGGTGCTGTCACCGCGCCGCAATGTCAGTTTCAGCGGCTCCCGGGCAAAAACGAAATGATGGGACAACTCCGCAAAACTGGCCACGCTCCGGCCATTTACCGCCAACAGGATATCGCCCTGCCGCACCCCGGCCAGAGCGGCCGGTCCACCGGATTCGGGATGCATTTCCAGCGGGATCCGGACCTTGTAGAAGGGGTATGCGATCTTCTCCCGGGCCAACCGCCCGGGGGCATCCGGATTGGGCTGCGGGGTGTAACAGATCTGCACCGGTTTGCCGTCGCGTTCGACCGTCAGCGTGATATCCCCGATGACAAACATGGATTTTTCAATGAATTTGGCCCAGGTACAGCGGAAATTCTCGCCATTGATCGCCACGATCCGGTCCCCGGCACGCAGTCCGGCCTGGTATTCCGAACTGTTTTCCGGAACCGAGATCACCTCAAACGAAGACAATTTCGGCGAATCCTGCGGAATACCGGCCAACCAGATCACCGTCCCCAGAGCCAGCCCGAACAGAACATTGAACAACGGTCCGGCAAATGCCGTGATGATCCGGTCCAGCGGTTTGGCCCGCTTCAACTCGGTCCCGTCGGCTGCATGGGGCACTTCACCGGTGGCGTCGATCTGCGGCAGTTCCACATAACCGCCCAGCGGGATACAGCCGATCCGGTATTCCACGCCATTGATCTTTTTGCCCCAGACTTTGCGGAACCCGATGGAAAACGCATCGATATGCAATTTGCGCCAGCGGCCCGCCAGAAAATGCCCCAATTCGTGGCTGAATACACACATGCCGAAAAAGAAAACAACAAAAAGACACGCTCCCGCGATCTGCAATATTTCAAGCACCATATTTCCCTATCCTTTCCAAGTCCCGGCAAAGCGGCGCGCCTCCCGGTCCGCCTCCACAATGGTCTCCAGATCCGACTGCGGCTGTACGGCGGCATGTGCCATGGCCGCTTCGACGATACGCCAAATCCCCGGCAGCCGGATCTCTCCCTGCCGGAACCGTTCCACGGCGACTTCATTGGCGGCATTCAACACCGCCGGCAGTGTCCCGCCGCGCCGCATGGCTTCCATCGCAAAATCGAGCGACGGGAAACGGGCGGTATCCGGGGTGCCGAATGTCAACTGCAGTCCGGCGGCAAAATCCAACGGCGGCAGATCGCCGTCCCAGCGTTCCGGCCAGGTCAGCGCGTACTGGATCGCGTACCGCATATCCGGCGGCGACAACTGCGCCAGCACCGCCCCGTCCGTCAAACGGATCATCGAATGCACGATGGACTGCGGATGCAGCACCACTTTGATCTTTTCCGGAGCCATCCGGAACAGATACCGCGCCTCGATCATTTCCAAAGCTTTGTTCATCAACGTGGCGGAATCAATGGAGATCTTCGGCCCCATGTTCCACACCGGATGGGCCAACGCCTGTTCACAGGTGGCATTGGCGATCACCTCCGGGGCCGCATCACGGAACGGTCCGCCGCTGGCGGTCAACAGCAGTTCCGCCACGCTTTCCGGGGCCCGCCCTTCCAGACACTGAAAAATCGCGCTGTGTTCGCTGTCCACCGGCAGGATCCGGGCCGCCGGATGGGCCGCCAGTTCGCGGTTCACCAGTTCACCGGCCATGACCATGACCTCTTTGCTGGCGAGCGCGATCCTTTTACCATTCCGGATGGCCCCCAGCACCGGCAACAGACCGGCGGTCCCGACAATGGCGCAAAGCACCACATCCACCTCCGGCAGGGTTGCCAGCCGGGTCATGGCATCCACCCCGCTGTCCACACACACACCGGGGGCCGCCAAACGGGCCAATTCCCCGCGGCGATCGTCGCACCCGGTCACGGCATAACGCCCGCCGAGGGCAGCGACCTGCTCCGCCAGACGATCGACCCGCCGACCCGCCGCCGCACCGACCAATTCAAAACGATCCGTGAACCGGGACAACACCCGGAAAACATTTTCCCCGATCGAACCGGTCGAACCGAGCAGCACCACACGTGTTTTTTTCATTCTTTTTCCTTCGACTCCACCAAAATCGTCACCGGACCGTCATTCACCAGCGACACCTGCATTTCGGTCCGGAACCGGCCGGTCGCCACTTCGGAGACACCGGCCAGCTGCAATTCACGGACGAAAACGTCATACAGCGGTTCCGCCATCTCCGGCGGGGCCGCCCGGTCGTAGGATGGCCGCCGCCCGCGGGAGGCATCGCCGTAAAGCGTGAACTGCGACACCGCCAGCGCACCGCCGCCGATATCCAGCAGCGACCGGTTCATCCGTCCGTCTTCGTCATCGAAGATCCGCAATCCGGCGCATTTACCGGCCAGGAACCGGGCATCCGCTTCCGTATCGCCGCGGGCCACGCCCAGCAGGATCAGGATACCCGGTCCGATGGCACCGACGGTCTCTCCGTCCACCCGGACCGAAGCATTCTGCACCCGTTGTACCAGAGCCCTCATGCGCCGATCAGCCGGGTGAATTCGTTACGGGTAGCGGCACTGCTGCGGAACGATCCGAGCATGGAACTGGTGGTCATCACCGAATGTTGTTTTTCCACCCCGCGCATCTGCATACAGAGGTGCTGGGCTTCAATCACGACCCCCACGCCTTCGGCATCCAGAGTGGTCATCAATGCCTGTGAAATCTGCCGTGTCAGCCGTTCCTGGATCTGAAGGCGGCGGGCAAACATATCCACGATCCGGCCGACCTTGCTGACGCCGATGATCTTTTTCTGCGGAATGTAGCCCACATGACATTTGCCGAAAAACGGCAGCATGTGATGCTCGCAAAGACTGAAAAATTCAATATCGTGTACGATGACCATGTCATCCGATTCCGCCTCAAACAGCGCACCGTTCACCACTTCTTCCAGCGATTGCCGGTAGCCGCGGGTCAGATAACGCATGGCCCGGTCCACCCGCTCCGGCGTCTTGATCAACCCTTCGCGGGCCGGATCTTCACCGATCCCCACCAGGATTTGCCGAATGATATCTTCCATGATTCACATCCCATCTTTTTTTTCATCATCAGCCATCCGGAACGGCTGCATTTCTCTTTTATTTAATATAATGCTGCGGGAAATCAAATTCCAGTTGGATCGCCGAATCTTCGCCGCATTCCTGCGGAAATCGGGAAACCGTCACCCCGAGCAGCCGTACCGGCAGGACGGCCGCCTCGGTTTTCCCCAGCAGCCCCAGTGCGATCCGGGCGATATCCCCGCCGCGGCAAACCGGTTCTTTTACGCTGCCCGCCCGGGTGACGGTACGGAAATCGGCATACCGGACCTTGAGGGTAACGGTCCGACCCGCCAGATGATACCGCTGCAGCGATGCCGCCACCAGAAATGCCAGTTCCCGGATCTCCCGCCGGATCCGCGGGGCACTGCGGACATCGGTGGCAAATGTCCGTTCACGCCCCACCGATTTGCGTTCTCCGGAAACCTCCACCGGCCGTTCATCCACGCCCCGGACAATGTCGTAATAGAACCGTCCGGCTTTGCCGAAATGGCGCACCAGTTCCTCCAGCGGCAGACGGCGCAGCGAAGCCCCGTCGGCCACCCCCAACTGCTGCATCCGCCCGGCAGTGACCCGTCCGATCCCGTAAAATTTTCCGATCGGAAGCCGGTCAAGAAATGCCTCCGCCTGATCGGGCGGGATCACCGTCAGCCCGCCCGGTTTGCGGAAATCCGAGGCGATCTTGGCCAGAAATTTGTTGGCCGCCACCCCGGCCGATGCCGTCAATCCGGTCTGCTCGAAAATATCCTGCTGGATGCGCCGGGCGACCTCCGTTGCCGAAGCGAGCCCCAGCCGGTTTGCGGTAACATCCAGATAGGCTTCGTCAATGGAAACCGGCTCCACCAGATCGGTGTACAACAGAAAAATCTGACGGATCTGACGGGAAACCTCCCGGTAACGCCGGAAATCGCAGGGCAGAAAAATCCCATTCGGACAAAGCCGCATGGCGCGCGCCGTCGGCATGGCAGAATGTACCCCGAACGCCCGGGCCTCGTACGAACAGGTGGAAACCACCCCCCGTTCCGATGCCGCCCCCCCCACGATCACCGGTTTTCCCCGCCATTCGGGGTGGTCACGCTGTTCAATGGAGGCAAAAAAAGCGTCCATGTCGATGTGAATGATCTTACGCACCGCCATCCGCTCTGCCGCTTTCGTCTAACCGGTCAGAGCAGCCAGTTTCGGAGCGGCCCGCCGCATCAGATCGCGGGATATATTGAGAGCCTCGGCAGCCGTTGCCACATTCATGGCGATCTGCGCGGCGGCCTCGGTTTCGCGCATGTTGAGACCGCGGATCACCTGTCTGACCGAACCGATGCTGTCGGGGGCCATACTCAATTCCTGCACCCCCAGACCGATCAGCAGCGGGGTCAATTCCGGATCAGCCGCCATCTGACCGCAGACACAAACCGGAATATTGTGCGCCTGCCCCGCTTCAACGCACCGCCGGATCAGCCGCAGGATCGCCGGATGGGTCGGCTGATTGAGGTAGGCGACCTGTTCATTGCCGCGATCGACCGCCAATGTGTACTGCACCAGATCGTTGGTCCCGATACTCAAAAAATCGACCAGCGGCGCGATATGTTCCACCACCAGAGCCGCCGACGGGGTTTCGATCATCACCCCCAGCGACAGATGCGACAAATGATCCAGCCGGTCGCGCGACAAATCCGCCTGCAACGCCACCACAAGTTCCCGCACTTTGCGGACCTCCTCAACCGTGGAAACCATCGGCAGAAGCACCCGGATCGGCCCCTCCACACCGGCCCGGAGCAACGCCCGCAACTGGGTACGCAGCAGTGAACTGCGCCCCTGCAATGCCAACCGGATACCGCGCAATCCGAGCACCGGATTTTCCTCCGGCTTGAACGAAATCCCCCGCGGCAGTTTATCGCCGCCGACATCCAGCGTGCGCACCACCACCGGCCGGTTGCCGACAGCCCGCAGGATCTGCCGGTAATATTCGACCTGTTCATCCTCCTCCGGCGGGGCATTGCGGTTGATGAACATGAATTCGGTACGGAGCAATCCCACACCGTCCCCGCCGGCCTCGTTCAGCAGTCCGGCATCCGCCACGGATTCGAGATTGCCCGCCAGCCGCACCCGGAACCCATCGACCGTTTCCGGTGCCAGATGACGCTCGCCGAGCAGACTGGAGAAAAATTCACCGGCGGCGGCCCCTTTCAAACGGTATGCCTCCTCGGTGCGGGGGGCCGGATGCAGGATCACCCGGCCGCTGAATCCATCGACGATCAGCAGATCGCCGTTTTTCAATTCCATCCGGAAATCTTCCGGTATCCCGGCAACCGCAGGGATCCGGAATGACCGGGCCAGGATCGCCGCGTGACTGGTGGTACTGCCGCTGCCGGAAACCAGCCCCGCCACCTGCCGCCGGTCCAACCCCGCCACCAGCGACGGCGAAAAACCGGATGCCACAATGATCCGCCCCAAACTGCCTTCGGGGTTCGATACCGCACCCCGGTTGGCAAGATGGGCCAGCACCCGTCCGGCAATATCCCGGAGATCGGCAATGCGTTCCCGCAGATAATCGTCCTGCACCACCGCCAATGCTTTGAGATAACGCTGGATGACCTGATAAAACACCCAGGCGGCCCCGCGCTGTTCCGCTTCGATGCGCCGCTCGACCTCGGCGATCATGCCGCGGTCCTCGATCATCAGCAAATGGGCATCGAGAATACCGGATTCGTCACTGTCAAGCTGTTCTTTCAAACGGTCGCGCAGGACCGTCAATTCTTCTTTTGCCGCGGCAAGTGCGCGCCGGAACGCCTCGATCTCCGCCCCGGCATCGGCGGCATCGATGATGGTTTCCTCGGGAATCGTGAGATTCTCCGCTTCGGGAGAAAGCAGCAATACCCTGCCAATGGCAACACCGGGAGAAACCGGAAGCGCGGCAACCGATACCTCGCGCCCGACAAACTGATTTTCCACCTGGTTCATTCCTCGCCGAATTTGTTGTCGAATATCCCCGTGATCGCGGCCGCGGCTTCCTCGGCATCGGACCCGGAAATGATCAGCTGCAGCGTGGTCCCCTGTGGAGCGGCAATGGTCAACAGATCCAGAATGCTCCGGCAATCGACCGTGGTCCGGTCTTTGCGGATCGCGATCGACGAGGCAAAACGGTTGGCCTCCTGCACCAGCATCATAGCCGGGCGGGCATGCAGACCGAGCCGGTTGGAAACTTGTACTTCACAAACTGTATTTTTCACGGTATTGCCATTCTGTTTCTGTTTTCTGTCCTGTTACTATACACCCATTTGCAAGGTTTTGCAACCGCCGGGTTGAATTTGGTCCATCCGGTGATACATTATTCCACTGGTTGTACAAGTTCATTTTCAACAGGAGAATTTATTATGCAGAACAACTGGAAACCGGAAACCCTGGCGGTTCAGGCGGGCTACACCCCCGGCAACGGCGAAGCCCGGGTTTTGCCGCTGTGGCAGAGCACCACTTTCAAATACGATGATGTCCAGAGCGTTGCGGATCTTTTTGACCTGAAACGCGAAGGCTTCTTTTATTCCCGTCTGGCCAATCCCACCGTGGATTGTCTGGAGCGCAAGATCACCGCACTCGAAGGCGGCGTGGCCGCGGTGGCGACCAGTGCCGGTCAGACGGCCAACGCCATGGCTCTGATGAATCTCGCTTCGGCCGGCGATCATGTGCTGGCCGCCACCAGTCTTTACGGCGGCACCGTCACGCTGTTCACCCACACGCTCCGCCGCGCCGGTATCCAGATCGACTTCATTGCGCCGGATGCCGACGAAGCAGCGATCGAAGCGGCGATCAAACCCAACACCAAAGCGGTCTTCGCGGAAACGCTGGCCAATCCGGCACTGGTGGTGCTGGATATCGAACGCTTCGCCCGGGCCGCCCACAAATTCGGCATTCCGCTGATCGTGGACAACACATTCCCCACCCCGATCCTCTGCCGTCCCTTCGATTTCGGTGCGGATATCGTAACCCACTCCACCACCAAATACATCGACGGTCACGCCACCAGCGTCGGCGGGATCGTGGTGGAAAAAGGCGGATTCGACTGGAAGGCCTCCGGCCGTTTCCCCGGCTTCACGGAACCGGATGACAGTTATCACGGCCTGATCTATACCGAATCCTTTGCCGCCATGCCGTTTTCGGTCAAACTGCGGGTGCAGTTGATCCGGGATTACGGGGTGCCGCAGAGCCCCTTCAATGCTCTGATGACCAATTTCGGCTGCGAAACGCTGGCCATCCGCATGGAACGCCATTGCACCAACGCGCTGGCGTTGGCGGAATTCCTGCAGCAGCATCCCTGTGTCAGTTGGGTCAATTATCCCGGTCTGCCCGGCGACAGCCAGTATGAACTGGCGCAGAAATACATGCCGCGGGGTGCTTCGGGTGTCCTCTGTTTCGGTGTCAAAGGCGGCCGTCAGGCCGGTGAAATCGTGATGAATGCCCTGCGGCTGGCGGCGATCGTTGTCCACGTGGCGGATCTCCGCACCGGTGTCCTGCACCCGGCCTCCATGACCCACCGTCAGTTGTCCGACGAAGAACAGCTGGCCGCCGGTGTCAGCCCGGATCTGATCCGGGTCTCGGTCGGCATCGAACACATCGACGACATCATCGCCGACTTCGACCAGGCTCTGAAAAAGACACTTTGATCCAACAGTCGATCCCTGAATGATCGCGGCCGGTATCACACCGGCCGCTTTTTTTATTGCCCCGATGTACCGCCGCGGTCAATCCAGATCGGCATCGGCAGACACACCGGTTTCCGGAACCAGCGGCAGCAGCATATCATCGGTACCGAGATACGAATCAAAAAATTCCCGCACCCGGGGCGCGCAGGTGCCGCCGCCGGAATCGCCGCGTTCGATCAGCAACACCGCAGCGTAGGTGCGCCCGCGGCAGGAACCAAACGCAGTGAACCAGGTGTTTTTGCGCCGGTTGGCACCGCTCCCGACTTCAGCAGAACCGGTTTTACCCCACAATTCGATCACCGGGGTCTTGGCGCGGCGGCCGCTGCCCTGGGGGGCGTGGACCACCTGATGCATCCCGCGGCGCACCAATTCCAGATGCTCCGGCGAAACCGCCAGACTGCCGCGCTGTTCCGGGGTGTTGTGCCACACCGTCATCCCGTGGCTGTCGATCATCCGTTCCGCCACATAGGGCCGCATCAACCGGCCGCCGTTGGCGATCGCCGCCACATAACAGGCCACCTGCAGCGGGGTCACGGTGATCAATCCCTGACCGATGGACAACTGACCGGTATCAAACGCATTCCACGAGCCGCCGAAACGCTTTTTCTTCAACTCCGCCGACGGGAAATCCCCGCGGGAACCGCCCAATTCAAACCCGGTCGCTTCCCCCAGTCCGGCGGACCGGAGAACCGGCGCGATCACATCCAATCCGGCCTGAATACCGTTGACGATGAAATATTCGTTGCAGGAGCGTTCCAGAGCTTCAAACAGATCCAGATCCCCGTGTCCGTGACGCGCCGCGCAACGGATGCCGCCGCGGCCGATTTTGGCAAAGCCGTCGCAGACAACCCGGGCCGCGGGATCAAGTCCGTTCTCCAACAGAGCCATGGCAACCAGCGGTTTCAGGATCGAACCCGGGGTATATGTCCCGAAAAGAGCCCGGTTCAACATGGGGCGGAGCGGGTCCTTCATCAGTTCCCGGTAATAATCCGCCGGAACATACGGCACAAAACGCCCGATATCGTAGGCCGGTGAAGATGCCATGGCCAGCACCGCCCCGGTATCCGCATCCAGCACCACAAATGCCCCGCTCCGTCCGGCCAACGCCGTTTCCGCCAGCTGCTGCGCCCGGGAATCCAGCGTCAGTACCAGGTGCATACCATCCTCCGGCGGACGGAACTCCAGCCGACGGTTGCGGATGAATCCCAGATGGTCAACCTGCGCCAGCGAATAACCGGGGACCCCGATCAATCCGTTCCCGGCGTTCTGCTGACCGGGTATCCGGTCAAATTGCCGTTCCAGACCGGCCCGGCCGATCAGATCGGGAACATAGTAGAAAAAATTGCGGCGGTCGCTGGCAGACCGGGGATCGGCCCGGCCGGTGTATCCCAGAATATGCGCGGCTTTTTCCCCCTCCGGATACACCCGGCTGGCATCTTCTTCGATCCCGATACCGTTGA
>JAFQLP010000137.1 GCA_017414565.1 Lentisphaeria bacterium
ATGTGGCACGATCCCGCCCGGCAAAGCCATTGAATTGAGCAATTTTCTCTGGGGGGCGGCGGAGAATCCATGGTTCGGGGCGTTGAAGAAAGAACGAGCCCCGCTGCCGCCGGAGTGGTTCGATGAATGATTGGCAGCACCGGTTGTTGCGGTTTGCCGCATACTGGAATCTTTTTCCCTGTCCGCTTTGCGGTCATGGGGCGGGGGACGGCATCAACCGTTTCTGCGATGCCTGTGCCGCCAAAATGATCCCGGTAAAGGAACCGGCCTGTCCGGCCTGCGGCGGTTTTCTGGATACGATTTTCGGGCGTTGTTCCCACTGTCAATGGGAGCAGCCGCGGCCGTGGTTGCGGGCCGTTGCCCTGTATGAATACCGGGGTGCCGTCCGGGATGCGGTCACGCGGTTGAAATTTCATCACGCGCCCCATTTGATCCGGGGCTTGGCGGAACCGGCGGCGGATGCCGTCCGGCGCACGGGCGAACCGGTCGATCTGCTGGTGCCGGTACCGCTTCATTGGGGACGGATCTGGCAGCGCGGTTACAATCAATCGGAAATTTTCGCCCGTTACTGTGCCGCCCGGCTGGGGGTGCCATGCTGCCGGGCGTTGAAACGGACCCGGCCCACACCGCATCAGTTGTCACTGTCGCGGCGGGAACGGCTGGCAAATTTAAAAGGGGCGTTTGCGGTCGTTGATCCGGAAAAAATCAAAGGGCGCAATGTGTGGATCGTGGATGATGTCCTGACCACAGGGGCTACTCTGTCGGAATGTTCCCGGACTCTGCTGCAGGCCGGTGCCAAAACCACCCGTGTGCTGGTGATCGCCCGGGCTTGAATCCGGATCACCGGACGGCAAAGATTTCTGCCAGCATCCGGTCGGAGGCATCCGGATGCGCCAGCGAAAACGCCTGTTTGCCGCGATTCTGCCAGAGGGCCGGATGATCGAGGAAATCCTGCAGGATACGGGCGATCCGCGGGGCATCGCAATCGTTGTTTGCCAGAGCCAGTGCCGCATCGCCCTGAACCATGACCCGGGCATTATCCCACTGGTGCTGTTCAGCGGCGTAGGGGTACGGGATCAGGACGGCCCCTTTGCCGAACAGCTGGAGTTCCGCAACGGTACTGCCGCCGGAGCGGGAGATCACCAGATCCGCCGCCGAATAGGGCAATTCCATGGCATCGCAGCTGGGCAGCAGCAAAAGCGGGGTGTCGATACCCTGATACGAAGACTGGACTTCATCAAATGTGTTGGTGCCGGTCAAATGGATCACCTGCAGAGAACCGGGGGCTAATTTCCGCAACGCTTCCGGGATCACGGCATTGATCGCGGCAGCTCCCTGACTGCCGCTGAAGACCAGCAGAACGGGGATCTCCGGGGTCAAGCGGCAGCCATAGCGGTGATTCAGCCGGGCGATCGCTTCGGCGCGTTCCAGATGTTCCGCCGCGACCAGTTCCGGGCGGAGCGGCATGCCGACACAGTTGCAGCGGCAGCGGACCCGGTCTGCATTGACCGGCGGAAAAGCCGTGCCGAGAAAACGGGCGAAACGGCTCAAAAAACGGTTGGCCCGGCCGATGCGGGCATTGCCGTCGTGCAGAAAAATGGGAATACCGGAGGCGTGTGCGGCCAGCACGACCGGAAGCGAAGCAAACGACCCCATGCCGAGTACGGCATCCGGCCGGAACCGGGTGATCTCCAGCCGGGTCTGGCGGTAGCCGCGGATCAGACCGTTCAGAAAACAGCATGCCCGTACCGGATTGTGCCCCGGCGACGGCATCAACGGCAGGACCTCCACCGGAATACCGAATGACTGGGCAATGCTCCGCTGGCTTTCGGAATTCACCCCGGACAACAGCATCAGTACCGGATGTCCACATGCCATGTGACGGCGCGCCAGTGCCAGGCCCGGGTAAAAATGGCCGCCGGTTCCGCCGCAAGTGATAATCAGCCGTTGTCCGCTCATAGATTCCTGCTTTTGAGTTGTCAATATGGAGAAATTTTTACTCTGTTCCGTTCATTATGAAACAATTGGATAAAAATATACCACGCTTCCGGGAAAAATCAACCGGCAGAAAATGATTGTTTGATTGGGAAAATCATCTCCCTGCGTGTATATTGTTTAAGAATCCATGGAGGTGTGGCGTGAAGGTCCCCGGAAAAATCAATCTTTATCTGAAAATCACCAGGCGATGCCCCGACGGGTATCATGAAATATCATCCCTTTTTCTGCCGCTTTCGGCCCCCGCCGACGATGTGACATGGCATCCGGACGCCGGTGACGGTATCCGGCTGGTCAGTGATTTTGCCGCTGACGGGGAAAATCTGATGTGCCGCGCCGCCGCCCGGTACGCGGCCCGTGCCGGATTGACCCCGACGTGGCGTTTCACGCTGGACAAACACATCCCGGTGGCCGCCGGTATGGGCGGCGGCAGTGCCGATGCGGCGGCGGTGCTCCGGCTGTTGAATGAACATTACCGGGCGTTGACTCCGGCGGCATTGTCGGCTCTGGCGGCGGAGATCGGTGCGGATGTGCCGTTTTTTCTGACCGGCGTTCCGGCGGTGGCGACCGGTATCGGTGACCGGCTGGAACCATTGGCGGCGGTTCCCCCGGTTCCGGTCGTATTGGTCAATCCCCGGTTTCCGGTCAGTGCGCGCTGGGCGTACCGGGCACTTGAGCCGGACCGGATCGGTCCGGATGATTCCGGACGGCTGGAACGGTTGCTGACGGCACTCCGGCAGGGTGATCCCGCCGGGGTGGCGGCGGAATTGTACAACGATCTGGCCCCGGCACTTTACCGGAAATTTCCGTTGCTCCGGGAATTGCGGGATTTCCTGCGGGCCAATGGCGGGCTCAATGCGGAGATCACCGGCAGCGGATCGACCATTTACGCCATTGCGGCCTCCATTGACGATGCTGCGGCTCTGGCGGACCGGGTGAAACACCGTTACGGCGATACGATGCTGGTGTATCCGGCACTGGCGGGCGCGGTATGACAGATATTTTACGGCTGTTGCTGCATTTTGGCTGGCTGCTGCTGCCGGTATGGGCTTTGATTGCGATCCTGTGGCGGCGGCGGGATGGTTGGAGCCTGCTGGCCGCCGTGCCGTTGACATTTGCTCTGTTGATGTTATCCGCCTGGGCGGGGGCGGCCGTTGGCATGTTGCGCAGTGTGGGTTACGGCTGGCAGTTGGCGGCATTACCGGCGGCCGGATTTCTGATAGCCGGCCGGTTCCGGCATCGTCGGATGGCGTTTTCCGCCGGAGGTGTGGCGGCGGGGGTGCTGTTGGCTCTGCTGCAGCTGTTGCCGACGGTCATGCGGGATTTTCCGGATGGATGGGATCCGGGGTGTCACGCCCTGATCGCGGAACGGATCCGGGAGACCGGGCGGCTCTGTGCCGACTGGCGGCCGTTTGAAGTGATCCCGATGCGTTATCCCCAGGCGTTTCATGCGCTGGTCGCGTTGTTGGCGCAGGTGACGGATCTGCCGGTCCACCGGGTGTTGCAGGGATTGCATTTTCTGCTGATGTTTCCGGCCGGATGGATGATCTGGGGATGCGCCCGGACGGCATTCGGGGGCCGGGCGGCGTGGGCGGCTCTGTTTCTGTTTGCCGGTGTTACCAATACCGGAAATTACCTGTATTTTTACCGGATGGGGATGTATCCGACGGAATTGGGATTTCTGTTGTTTCTCGGTACCGTATGGGCCGGGATGGTCTGGCGGCGCGGCCGGTGGGCGGTGCTGACGGCCGGCGGGCTGATGATGGCGGCACTGGCGGTGATGCATCCGCTGTCGCTGGCGATGAATGCATTGGTCTGGCTGGGGGTGTGGCTGGCGGCGCGGAGCCGTCCGGCGGGCGGATTTGCGTGGCGCATTCTGCTGATCGGCGGTGTGGTGATGGCGTGCCGCTGGGGACCGGAATTGTTGTCACTGCAGCCGGGGGAAAATGAAAGTTTGCGTTTTGCCGAAGAGAGCGCGGTGTCGCTGTCGGCATTTCTGATCGGTGTCGATCCGCTGGCGATGCTGTTGGCTCTGATCGGATTCTGGCATTGGCGGCGTCGATTCCGGCCGGTCCGCCGCCGGATCTGGCTGGTGGATGCGGTGGTGCTGTTCGGGTTGTTCGGATTGCTGGAATACGGGTTCCGGTACGCGGTCGCACTGCCGTTGACGGGCGAAGATTTTACGCTGGGTATCCCGTCGCGGCTGATCGGGGTGGCCGGTGGTGTGCTGGCGGTGCTGGGCGGTGCGGGGATCGCGGCGTGCCGGTCCCGGCAGGTGTACCGGGTGTTGCTGGCCGGTGTGATCCTGCTGACGGCTGCCCGTTACATCCGGCTGGCCGTCCGCGGTGACGATGTGTCGCCGGAATTGCAGGAACTGGCGGCGGCGGTGCGGGAAAAAACGCCGGCGGATGCCTGTTGCATCCTGCCTGCCGGAATGCCCGATTATCAATGGTTCTGTTATCTGGCGCAACGGCGTTCTCCGGCTCTGCCGCTGCCGTCTTCGGAGGATCGCGGCGATATCATGGCGGCGTGGGCGGTTTTTCATGATTTTGATGCCAACCGCGAAGCCATCGGTGATTGGCTCCGCAGGAACCGGGTCCCCTGTTTTGCCCTGGTTCCGATGGCGGATGGGTGGCGGTTGGCGGCGGCCGGTGAAGACGGGCGTTTGCGGCTGTTGCCGGAAGTGATCGCAAAACGGCATTGACGAAATCCCGGTGGTGTGTTATATTTTATCACGCAAAACAAATACGGAGGCGGTATGTATATAGTCACAGGCGGTGCCGGACTGATCGGCAGTACCATGATCTGGCGGTTGAATCAGGAGGGTATCCGGGATATCCTGGTGGTGGACCATCTGGCGGTTTCGGAGAAATGGAAAAATCTGACCCCGCTCCGTTTTGCCGATTACCGTGAACGCGGGGATTTTCTGCAGGATCTCCGGAACGGGGTTTACGACACGGTCGATATTCAGGGGATTTTCCATTTCGGAGCCTGCTCCTGCACCACCGAACGCGATGCGGAATACCTGGTGCATAACAATTTTGAATACACCAAGGAATTGGCCCGCTATGCCGTTCGTCGGCAGATCCGCATGGTCTATGCCTCCAGTTGCGCCACCTACGGCGACGGTTCCTGCGGCTACCGCGATGATGACAGCCGCATAGAAGAACTGCGCCCCCTCAATATGTACGGCTATTCCAAACAGCTTTTTGATTTGTGGGCGCGGGAACATGGGCTGCTGCCGTCGCTGATCGGCTGCAAATTTTCCAATGTGTACGGTCCGAATGAACGGCACAAAGGCGAAATGCGCAGTGTGGTGCTGCGCGCTTTTGAACAGATCTCGGCGTGCGGCCGGATGAAGTTGTTCCGTTCGCTCCGGCCGGAATACCGTGACGGCGAACAGATGCGCGATTTCCTGTATGTCAAAGATGCCGTGGAAATGGTGCTGTTTCTGTTCCGTCATCCGGAGGCGCACGGGCTTTACAACATCGGCAGCGGCCGGGCCGAAACCTGGAACGCGCTCACGACCGCCGTATTCGAGGCCATGGACAAACCGGTGGATATCGAGTATATCGACATGCCGGAACATCTGCGCGACCGCTATCAGTATTACACCTGCACCGAAATGGCCAAACTGTTTGCCCTCGGTTACGACCGGCCGGTCACGCCGCTGTCCGATGCGGTCCGCGATTATGTGCGGAATTATCTGCTGACCGGCAAATATCTGGGCGACGAATAACCGTCAGCGGCGCCGGAGTGCCACCAGCATTTTCAGGTATTGCAGCATGACCCGTGCGGAGAGTTTGCTCTGCCCGTGCAGCCGTTTGCCGAATGTGATCCCGTATTCCGTGATGCGGTAATTGCCCTTCTGGGTCAGCAGGTAGAGGATCTCCAGCATGATTTTGAATCCCCGCGGGTCCAGTTGCGGCCGGATCGCCATAAATGCTTCGCGGCGCACCGCAAAAAAGCCGGACATGGGGTCGTTTACCCGGACCCCGAGGACGAGCCGTGCCAGCCAGGCGGCGGTGCGGCTGATGATCACCCGGACCGGATTCCAACGCTCGGCAAAGCCGCCGCCGGAAACATAGCGGGAGCCGATGACCAGATCGTGGGTCTCCGCCGCTTCGATCAATCCCTTCAGATTGCTCACATCGTGCTGAAGATCGCCATCCATGCAGCAGAGGATATCGCTGTCTGCCAGGGAGAAGCCTTTGACGATGCTGGGCCCCAGCCCGGGGATGCCGTCGTTGGTAATGCCCCGGATATGCGGTTTGCCGGCGGCATAGGCGCGCACCGCCTCGAGGGTGCCGTCCGGCGAATTTTCATCGACCACCAGAATATGACAGCCGGGAATACCGGCGGTCTCGATCCGGCTCAACAGCGGGACCATGTTATCCCGTTCATTGAGCGTCGGTATGACGATCGTACAGCGGCAGTTCATAACAGGATCACTCCGCCGGTTTCTGTTCCAGATAGTCGACCCCGGGCAGGGCGGGTGCGCCGCCGACTACGATGACACTGCCGTTTTCCGGATTCCGGAAGAGTTGCGGCGTATTTTTGTGGGTCTTGAACATTTTGCTTTCTTCGACTTTGCCGTCCAGCCCCACCACATAGTAGCGGAAAAGTTTCGGTGCCGTCGGGACCAGCAGATGCAGACGGCTGAGCATATCGACTTCGGCCCGGTATTTTTCCATACCGATCATTCTGCCGACCGGCAGTACCGCGTAAATATGTTTGCGGTCTTCCACCACCAGGTAATAAAGCCGGTCGGAGTTGTTGGTAATGGTGCGGATCTCGTAGGTGCGTTCTTCGATCTGATCCCGCGGCCCGTTCACCGCCGAACTCAAAAGTTCCGGAATACCCACCGTGCGGCTCCAGGCTTTGACCCCCTGGGATACCTCAAAATGGGAATCCCGCGACTTGTAATCGTTGGGCAACTGCTGATGGGTCACATAGGCGTGGACGGTATATTTGCCCGGTTTGTTGAGTTTGTAATACTGGCTCAGCAGGAGCATGATTTCTTTGGTTTCGCCGGGCTGCAGGATGGTTCCGGTCATGGGATAACTGTCGGCGGAAACCGGTTCGATGCGTTTGCCGTTCAACGAAACATCGAAGAGCAGTTTGCCGGAGAGCCGGGAGTCGCGGCCGAAGACCAGCGGCTGGCCGCTGTAGTTCCGCATCCGCACCCGGGCGAAGATCCGCTCGTATTCCAAATAGGTCGTGCGCGGTATCGTCAATTCGATGGCCACCTGCGCGTACAGTGCCGCGGCGGTAAACAAAAGACAGCAGAAACCGGTCAATTTGAAGAGATGATTCATGATTCCTCGCTTTCTGCCAGCACCGCGGCGGCCGCACAGGCGATTTCCCGGGCATCGAGGTGATGGCATTCTGGATCGGTTGTTTTTCGGGGGCATTCCCGCTGCATACAGCAGGAGCAGTCAAGTTCGCGCCGGAAGATCCGGGAACGGCTGCCGAATGGCGGGGTCAATGTGTGGTCCGTGGGACCGTAAAATCCGAAGAACGGGGTGCCGACGATTGCCGCCGCATGACCGGCCCCGCTGTCGTTGCCGATCACCAGTTTGCATTCATGCAGCAAATGGATCATGTCGCCGACCCTGGTGTGGCCTGCCAGCGATATGATATCGTGCGAGGCTCCGCATTCCCTGATAAGTTGATGGGCGATCTTCGATTCGGATCGGGTCCCGATGATGACGAACCGCACCCCCGGCCGCCGCGCCCGCAATTCGTTGACGATATCGGCAAACAGGCTCACCGGAAAACTTTTGCTCTGCCAGCGCGCACCGGGGACCAGAGCCACGACCTCCCGGGCCTCCCGGAACGGTTTGGGCATCCGGCTGAAACGGAACCGGTCAGAGGGAAACGGAATGGCTGTCGGCACCGGGTCATCGGTCCCCAGCAACTGATTGACCAGAGCCACATTGCGTTCAATGGCCGGCAGTGTCATATCCACATCCAGTTTCCGGCCGTAGAACCAGCTGGCGATCGGTTCCCGCGGATGGGCGAATCCCACCGGGCGGGAGCCGCGGGTCAGCGCAGCCAGAAAGGCACTGCGGAACAACCCCTGAAAGTCGATCACCAGATCGTAATGGTGATAACGGAGTTTGCGTACAAGCAGATAAAATTCACTGAAAAAGGTTCTCAACCGGGAAAGTTTCCGGCGGTTGAAATCGATCCGGGCGCGCACCGGAAAGGGACTGTACGGCAGGGCATCCGCAAAGGACGGATGCACCAGCCAGTCCAGTTTCGCTTTCGGGAAACGCTGCCGCAGCAGCAGCATGGCGGGGTAGGTGTGCATGATATCCCCGAGGCTTCTTGGCTTGACGATCAGAATCCGCCGGATGCGTTTCCCGTGAAGTTACGGCATGTCACGCTCCGAGAGCCATACGCTGGGCCAACCGTTCCGGCAGTC
>JAFQLP010000138.1 GCA_017414565.1 Lentisphaeria bacterium
CCGCCAGTCGCAGTTGGCCGGAATCGCCTGCTGACGGGTCAATTCAGCCACCGCCATTCCGGCGATACGGTCAAATTCCGCCGGATCGAACCGGTCATCATCCGGACACCGTGCCACCCGTTCCGCGGCCCGGATCGCCCCGACCTGACCGGCGTTGAGCGCACTGCCGCCCGGCCGGGTAACACCGTGACTGCCGTTGACTTCGCCAACCGGAAACAAATGCCGCAGATTGACCGATTCCCACCAGATATCCCCGGCCAGCCCGCCATTGTTATGCTGGGCGCATACCGCGATCTCCAGCGGCTCCCGATCGAGCAGAATGCCCTGTTTCCGGTACAATTCAATGGCCGGAGCATTCAATTTCTGCAACCGTTCCAGCGGGGAATCCCCCCATGCCCCGGCTGCCGCCAGATATTCCCGGGTTTCCCCGCCCAGCGCGGCCATTTCCAGATCCGCCGGATCACAACGGAAATCCAGCCAGACCCGGCGTTTCCGTTCCACACATTCTATATAGGTAAAGATATCGATCCACGATGATCCCGGCACATGCGCCGCGGCAAACGGCCACTGATACCCTTTCAGAAAAATCGCATCGTACATCGCCGCCGGGGTGTCAAAATATTCCCGCAAAAATTCCCGTTCATCCCCGCCATCGGCATCGGTGGAAATGAACCGCGGCAGAACCTGCATGAAACTGCCGGAAACATTCCAGCGGAATTTGACCGAAGCCAGCCCGAATTGGGATTCCGCCAGGTTGTATGCCGCCGCCCCGGCCTCCAGAGCCAGCCCGATCGCCCCGGTATGAACTTTGGGATAAACGCTCGCTTCGTACAATCCACCGGGACCGCCAACGGCAAAAATCACATTTTCCGCCTGCACCGCCTCCCATTCGCCGGTACCGGTGTGACAGAAAACCGCCCCGATAACCCGTGTTTTTTCATCATCCGTCAGCAATTTCACCGCCACTTGATCTTCGTTCACCGGAATGCCCCGGCGACCGACTTCGGCAATCATGGCCCGGCACATATCACGCGATGTGTACGGCCCCGTGCTGGTCGCGCGACGGCGCGGATCATGGTCGGTTTTGTACCCGATGTACTGCCCCCAGCAATCGTGGGGAAATGCCACGCCCAGCATCACCAGCTGCGAAAATCCCAACGGCGAAAGCGCGGCCTCGGCCAATGCGATATCGCCGTGCATCCCGCCGCCGGCCGCCAGATCCTGCGCCATCAACACCGGTGCATCCGGTTCCGCCCCGTACATGCCCAGTTTGTAATAGGTCTGTTTATCGCTGCCGGTATTGATCGAGGTCCCCATTTGCAGGCCCTCGGTATAAATCGCCAGATCGCGGATGCCCCGGGCATTCAACCGGAGTGTGGCGGCCAATCCGGCGGCTCCGCTGCCAATGATCAGAGTATGCAGGCGTTTCATCGTCAAAACCGTTCAATGACCAGGCCGCCATCCACATTGATGACCTGACCGGTGGAATACCCGAGCGCGCCGGAAACCAGCATGGCGACCGCCCGTCCGACATCTTCCGGTTCGCCCCACCGCGGCTGCAGCGTCAGCCCGTTGGCGATCATGGCATCGTATTTGGCGGCAACGCCTCTGGTCATATCGCTGTGGATCACGCCGGGGCGCACTTCATACACGCAGATCCCCTCTCCGGCCAGCCGGACACTGAACAATTTGGTCGCCATGGCCACCCCGGCTTTGGAAAGGCAATATTCGCCGCGGTTGATGCTGGCATAATCCGCCGACACACTGCCGATATTGATGATGCACCGGAAACGGTCCGACGGCCGGGCGATCATCCGGCGCGCCACCTGCTGGGTCAGAAAAAACGGCCCCCGCAAATTGATCCCGATCACCCGGTCGAAACTGGCTTCTCCCATTTCGAGCAGATCGGCGCGGACATCCGGAGCCACCCCGGCATTGTTCACCAGCACATCCGGTTCGCCGAACCGGCGGGAAAATTCATCCAGCATCCGTTCCCGGTCAGCGGCACAGGAAACATCGCAGGGGAAATAGGCGGCATCGCCCCCCATCTGCGCCAATTCAGCCAGAAAACCGGCAACGGAATCCGCTCCGGACCGACCGCACAATCCGACCCGATGCCCCTGCCGGATCAATTCCCGGACGATCCCGGCCCCGATCCCCCTGGCTCCGCCGGTCACCAGAACATTGCTTTTTTCCACCATGACAACACCTTCCCGGTCAAGATTCATTACTGTAACAGCCGGGAAAAATATAATACCGTATAACTGGTTTTCAAGCGATGGACGGAGGCTTTCCGGGGAATAAAAAAAGGAGATATCATCCGATATCTCCTGATTGCCATAAAATGGCGAGAGAGACGGGGCTCGAACCCGCAACATCCACCGTGACAGGGTGGTACTCTAACCAGTTGAGCTACTCCCCCGCTTTTCAGCGTACCATTACTGTAATGCCGATTTGAAAAAAAGCAAGCCGTCTGACAAAAAAAGAGCATTATTTTTGCGATACAAAACAAGTTGCATTTCCGGAAACCGGCAGATATAGTAATTGGATGGTTTATTTTGTTCTATCGTATTTTATTCATAAAAAGCAGACTCTAAAGTGATAAAAACATTTTTTCAGCTCTGTTCCGCCGTTATCTGGCACCGGCGGAATTTTCTTCATCGGGCGGCTACGGCGAAGTATGGCGCATTGCCTGGCCATTGATCGCCGTCAATGCCAGCAATGTTCTCATGCTGCTCACCAACCGGGCATTTCTGGCCCGGCACCAGTTGGAGGATGTGACCGCGGCGGTCCCGGCGGGGCAATTATTTTTTACCTTGCAGGTGTTTTTTCTGGTCACCTGCAGTTTCATCGGACCGCTGGTGGCGCAGAATTTCGGCAAAAAAGATTACGCGGCCTGTGTCCGGAGCACCTGGAACGGCTTTTATTTCAGTTGTATCGTAGGGCTGATCCTGATCCCGGTCCTGCCGTGGATCGGCGGGCATCTGCTGGAATACGGCCAACTCTCTGAATCCATCCGATGCCGCCAGCTCGATTACTTCAACACCTTGGCTCCCTGCGCCGCGCTGTCCTGTATGGAAGCACCGTTTTACGCCTATTTTACCGCCATCGGCCGCACCAAACTGGTCGGCGCGGTCAAAATCGCCAGCAGTCTGCTCGGTCTGCCGCTCAATTACATTCTGATTTTCGGCAAGTGCGGCTCGCCGGAATTCGGCATCACCGGTGCGGCCATGGCGGCCGCCGGGACCTGTCTTCTGTCAACGGTATCGATCACGATCCTGTTCATAACCCAGCGTGATGCCCGGTTTGAGGTGTGGAAACATCTCCAGTTCCGCCGGGATATCATTGTCAAACTGATCACTTTCGGTACCCCCGGGGGATTCCAGGCACTGGCCAGAAACAGTTGTTTTGCCTTTGTGATCCTGATGTTCAGCAGTCTGGGCGATCAGGCCATGGCGGCCGCCAGTCTGGCCATGACCATCAATCATCTGTCATTCATCCCGCTTCTGGGGTTGTGCGACGCCACCTCCATTCTGACCGGCAAATACATCGGGGAACGACGGGTCGAAGTGGCGACCATGATCCCGTTCCGGGCCATCCGGCTGCTGATGCTTTATTTCGGCGCGATCGCCATGATCTACCTTTTTGCGCCCGACCGGCTGCTCCGGCTGTTCCAGTCGGATGCGTCCACGGCCCTCGATTTCTCGCTGGTGGCGGAAAATGTGAAAATCATTCTGCTGGTGCAGATCGTGCAGAATGTCTTTGACGGCATCCGGTTCGTCATCATGGGATCCCTGCGCGGTGCCGGTGACACCCGGGTACCGCTGCTGCTGGTGCTGCTCACCAACGGTCTGGTGCAGATCCCCGGCACCCTGATCGCCGTGCATCTGCTGCAACTGCCGATCTGGGCTGCCTGGATCGGGTCCATCACCGTCTATGTGTTTGTGGATGCCATGGTGATCCTGTGGCGGCGGCAATCCGGGGCCTGGCAAAAGATCCGTCTGATCGAACTGGACAACGCACCGGCCTCCTGACCGCCGCTGACCGGCCATTCCCGCCATCCGGCGGGACGGTCCGGCCGTGATCCGCATCCGGCGGAGAAACGGGGTCAGTGCACCCCGATCGAACGCAGATAATCGAAGGACAATTTCAGCGAATCAAAAATATCGCGTCCGGGGAACGGATTGTCCTGTTCGATCGAATACCAGCGCACGCCGGTCTCTTCGCAAGCGGCCACGATCGCGGGCCAATCCAGATTGCCCATACCGATCTCGCAATACGCCGGGGTGTTGTCCTCCATGACAGTGAAATCTTTGAAATGGATCACCGGCATCCGTCCGGCCAGCCGTTTGATCCAGCCGACCGGATCGGTACCGCCGCGCACGACCCAATGGGTATCGATTTCCCCGCAGACGGTTTCCGGATCGGTATTGGCATAAAAATAATCCAGCACCGTTTTCCCGCCGAGCCCCTCCAGTTTGCGGAATTCAAAGTGGTGGTTGTGATACGCCAGCCGGATCCCGGCGGCCTTGAGTTCCGGCGCGACCCGGTTGAAAAGATCGACCGTTGCCTGCACCCGTTCAGCCGTCCCGCGCCATTCCTCCGGCGGCCCGCCGGTAGCGGCGAAATCACAACCGAGCGCGCGCTGGTAATCAATGAGCGGCTGCAAATTACCGGTCAATTTATCAAACCCGATGTGGGTCCCGCAGCAGAAAACGCCATGTTTATCGAGTTGACGGCGGATCACCTCCGCCTCCAGCGGACAACCGGAGACCTGTACGGCCTGATAACCGATACCGCAAAGCCGGTCAAGTGTTTTATCCAGATCCGATTCTGTCTGACAATAATCGCGGAGCGTATAAAGGATCGCCGCGATCCGGGTATCCGGAAGATTCGTCATGTCAAACTCCTTTCGTTGTAGGCACGGTCACGCCGCAAAAAGCGGGATCTTCCCGCAAAAGTTCTTCAAAATAAGCGATGGTCCGGGTCAGGCCGGTACGCAGATCGGTGACCGGCTGCCACCCCAGCAGTTCCCTGGCCTGCGAAATATCCGGTTTTCGCTGACGGGGATCGTCACCGGGCAGCGGCATCCGCACGATTTTAGACGAAGAACCGGTCAGATCAATGACCATTTCGGCCAGTTGCAGGATCGTAAACTCGCCCGGATTCCCCAGATTGACCGGACCGCAGCAATCCTCCGGCGTTTCCATCATCCGCATCATGCCCTCGATCAGGTCATCGCGGTAACAGAAACTCCGGGTCTGCTGACCGTCGCCGTAAATGGTGATATCCTGATTCTGCAGAGCCTGCAAAATGAAATTGCTCACCACCCGGCCGTCGTTGGGGTGCATCCGGGGGCCGTAGGTGTTGAAGATACGGATGATCTTGACCGGCAGATTGCACTGCATCCGGTAGCACGAAAAAAGCGTTTCGGCGCACCGCTTGCCCTCGTCGTAACAGGAACGGATGCCGACCGGATTGACGTTGCCCCAGTAACTTTCCACCTGGGGATGGATCAGCGGATCGCCATACACCTCCGAGGTGGAAGCCTGCAGGATCCGGGCCCCGATGCGTTTGGCCAATCCCAGCATGTTGATCGCGCCGTGGACACAGGTTTTGACGGTCTGGACCGGATCGCGCTGATAATGGATCGGCGAAGCCGGACACGCCAGATTGTAGATACGGTCAACTTCCACATAAAGGGGAAATGTGATGTCATGCCGGATCAGTTCAAAGCGGTTATTGTCGAGCAGATGCCGGATATTGCGTTTGTCGCCGGTATAAAAATTATCGACGCAGAGCACCTCATTGCCGGCATTCAGCAATTGTTCACACAAATATGATCCGAGAAAACCGCCGCCGCCAGTCACCAGAACCCGCAACCCGCTCATGCCTTACCTCCGTCCGAAACCCGCCGCCGCAACGGAAACACCAGATTGCGGCGGAAAAAGAAATTACCGAAAAACCCGATCAGCGAAGCAACCGCCTTGCTGATCCCCTCTCCGACCCCGCAACGCATCAGCGACATGGTAACACCGAAATCCACGCCGCCCATGATCACCAGCGTCACCACATAAGCCAGCAATTCACCGGCGGTACTCCAGCGCGCCTTATGCCGGAACAAAATCATGATGCAGAAAAGATAATTGAGCGCGGCGGCAAACAGATACGATCCGCCGGTGGCGACCGCCAGCGGCACATCCAATCCCCGCAACACCAGAAAACAGATCAGATTCACCAGAGCCGCACTGCCGCCGATCAGCAGATAAAGCAGAAGCTGCATCGGCAGCGGCGCATGACACGCCCCGTAATGGAGAATGCAGTACAACGCCCGCAACCCGTCTTTCCAGCCGATCTTTTTGCCTTCATCGTAGGAGCGGGGATGATAATGGATCGCGCATTCATAGACCCGGCAGTTCTCCTCGGCCACATACGCGGTGATCTCCGGTTCAAAACCGAACCGGTTTTCCCGCAGCCGCGGGGCGATCCGGGCGATCACATCGCGCCGGAAAAGTTTGTAACATGTTTCCATATCGGTGATATCCAGATTGGTGAACATGTTGGAACAGCGGGTCAGGGTCCGGTTCATCCAGGTATGCCAGAAATACAGCACCCGGCGGGTATCGGGCCGGAGATACCGGGAGCCGTAAACCACATCGGCTTTGCCGGCCAGCAGCGGCTCCAGCATCGTCAGATAATCTTCGGGATCGTATTCCATATCGGCATCCTGGATCCCCACATAATCGCCGGTGGCCTCCAGAAAACCGGTCCGGAGCGCAGCCCCCTTCCCCTGATTGACCCGGTGGCAGACCAGTTTGATCGCATCCGGGTAACGCTGACGGAGTTCTTCGGCCACCTCCCGGCTTTTATCGGTCGAACAATCATCGACCAGCACGATCTCCAACGCCAACCGGTCGCTGCGCAACTGCAGCACCCGTTCCATAATGCCATGCAGTGTCGTCTCCTCATTGTAACAGGGGACGATCAGGCTCAATTTTGTCAACATGCAATTCTCCCTTGAAGCCGAATACACTTTCCTATTAATTATAAAGCAAATCTCCGGCATTTCAAGTTGCCGCGGCCAAAATCAGCAAAAAGCACATGATCTTTTTCCGCCGCGGCCCGCCCGGCGGCCGTTTTTCCGCGGCCGCCCCCTTTTATCCCGCCGCCGGAAATAAAAAAACGGCAACAACTGCTGCCGTTCCGGAAATCAGAAAAAATTGGTGCGCGGCACGGGAGTCGAACCCGTACGCCTCGCGGCAAAGGAACCTAAATCCTTCGTGTCTGCCATTTCACCAGCCGCGCCGGAATATCGTACCGGATGGCCGTTCAAGACCATCCGGGCTGTCCCTGCCGGAGATTATTTGTCGTGGCAATGGCATTCACCGTCGCCATCGTGGCAGCCGCAGTCGCAATCATCGTCGCAATCGCAGTCACCGTCGCAATCGCAGTCACCGCCGCAATGGCAGTCGTCTTCGCCGCAGTCGCAGTCGCCGGTATCGTAGTAATCGAAGATCCGGTTGATGACCGCATCGGCGGTGAAGCCGAATTCTTCCGCCAGTTTCTTGCAGGGAGCCGAAGCACCAAAGTGATCCAGACCGATGCTCAAACCGCCGCCGATGATGCGTTCCCAACCGTAGGTACTGCCGGCTTCAATGGAAACCGCCGGGGCACCGAAGGGCAGCACTTCTTCGCGGTATTCTTCATCCTGCTGCAGGAACAATTCCTGGGACGGCATGGAAACCACCCGGGCGCCGATCTCCAGATCTTTCAGTTTATCGGCGACTTCCAGTGCCAGATTGACTTCCGAACCGGTCGCAACCAGGATCAGGTCGAAATCTTCGCAATCCCGCAAAATGTAGCCGCCGCGGGCCGCCTGAACATTTTTCGCCAGATCCGCCGGGAACGGGGCCAGATTCTGACGGCTCAACAGCACCGCCACCGGACCATCCGCCCGCAACGCCGCCGCGTAGCACTGCGCGACTTCATTCGCTTCCGCCGGACGCATGACCGTCACCCCGGGGATCGTCCGGAGCATGGCGATCTGTTCGACCGGTTCATGGGTGGGGCCGTCTTCGCCCACATAGAAAGAATCGTGGGTGAAAATATAGATTTCATGCAATTTCTGCAGAGCGGCCAGCCGGATCGCCGGTTTCATGTAATCGGAGAAGACAAAGAAGGTCGAGGTAAAGGGGATCACCGTCCCCTGCAACGCCATCCCGTTACCGGCCATCGCCATGCCCAGTTCACGGACCCCGAAATGGCAATTCCGACCGGCGTAGTTCCCCGGCAGGAAATCACCGCCGTCCTTGATCGCGGTCTTGGTGGAGGGAGCCAGGTCGGCGGCACCGCCGAAAAGAGCCGGGACCAACTGCGCGGCGCGGTTCAGAGCGACCCCACCGGAAACCCGGGTGGCGACCGGTTTTTCCCGATCCACGGCTTTCAGCAATTCTTCTTCCAGATCATCCGGCACGGTACGGTTCAACCGGGCCGCAATCCGGGCGGCGCGATCCGCATCGGCTTCTACAAATTTCTGGAATGCCGCATCCCATGCCGCGGCCTCCTGCTGACAGCGGGCGATGCAACTGTCGCAGAATGCGCGCACTTCCGCCGGGACCGTAAAGGCTTCCGGCATATCCAGCGCGGCCCGCATAGCCTCCACTTCTTCCGCGCCCAGCGGTTCGCCGTGGGTGGAGGCTTTACCGGCCTTGTTGGGCGAACCGAACCCGATCTGCGTGCGGCAGATCACCAGCGTCGGACGGCCGTCACCGGCCACTGCCGCCGCCATGCCGCGATCGCATTCATCCGCCGAATTGGCGTTGTCGATGGTCAGCACGCGCCACCCCATGGCGGCGAAACGGGCACCGACATCTTCGCTGAACGCCAGATCCGTGCTGCCTTCGATGGTGATGCGGTTGGAGTCGTAGAAAACGATCAGATTGTCCAGTTTCAAATGACCGGCCAGCGATGCCGCTTCCTGGGTGCTTCCTTCCATCATACAGCCATCGCCGCAAAGCACAAAAATGCGCGGCATTGCCAGACCGCTCTGATCCAGCCCGGCGGTGGCTTCAAAATTCTTCTCCGCCATCGCCATACCGACCGCCGAACTGATCCCGCTGCCCAGCGGACCGGTGGTGATATCCACCCCGGCGGTGTGACCGAATTCCGGATGGCCCGGCGTCAGACTGCCCCACTGACGGAAATTTTTGAGTTCATCCAGCGACAGACCGTAACCGAAAAGATGCAGCAGCGAATACAGCAGCATGGAGCCGTGGCCGGCCGAAAGCACGAACCGGTCGCGCCCGATCCAGCCGGGGTTCTGCGGATTGATCCGCATCCATTTGGCAAACAATGTTACGGCCAGATCCGCATTGCCCAGCGGCATCCCCGGATGACCGGAATTCGCCTTCTGGACCGCATCGGCGGAAAGCATTCTGACCGTATCGGCGGTGCGCTTCAGAATCTGACTGTCAGACATGATAAAAAATCCTTTCTTTTTTCAGCGGAGAACTGGTATTTTCCCGCAGATACCGTTACATTAATAAAGAATACCGGATAATAGACACTTTTCCGGCGAAAATGCAAGTATAAATTAAATATACTAACAAAGAAAGTATGACTGAACGCTTTATCACCTCCACATTGAACAAACGGGACACGGCCCGGGAAACCACCCTGCGTCCGGCCTGCTTTTCCGATTTTCCCGGTCAGGAAAAAGTAAAAGACCAGTTGGAGATTTTTGTCCGCGCCGCCAAAGAACGGGGCGAAGCACTCGATCACATCCTGCTCTCCGGCCCGCCGGGACTGGGCAAGACCACGCTGGCGTATATCATTGCCAACGAGCGGGGATGTCAACTCAAATCCTCCAGCGGTCCGGCCATCGAAAAACCCGGTGAACTGGCGGGGTTGCTGACCTCGCTGCAGGAGGGGGATATCCTCTTTATCGACGAGATCCACCGTCTCAACACCACCGTGGAGGAATATCTTTACAGTGCCATGGAGGACTTTTTTATCGATATCATGCTGGAACAGGGGCCCGGGGCCCGCTCCGTCCGGCTCAATGTCCCCCATTTCACCCTGATCGGGGCCACCACCCGCCTCGGCATGATCTCGGCCCCGTTGCGGTCGCGGTTCGGCCTGAATATCCGGCTCGATTACTACGACACCGCCACGTTGACCGATATCGTCACCCGGTCGGCCGGCATCCTCAACATCGGCATCGAACCGGAGGGGGCCGGCGAACTGGCATCCCGCAGCCGCGGTACCCCGCGCATTGCCAACAACCTCCTGCGCCGGGCCCGCGACTACGCCCAGCTCCGGACCAATTCGGTCATCACCCGGCAGGCGGCGGTGGAGGCTCTGGCCATGCTCCAGATCGACCGCGACGGGCTTGATGATATGGACCTGCGGATCCTGGATGTCATTGTCAGCAATTTCGGCGGCGGCCCGGTCGGTCTGAAAAACATTGCCGTTTCGGTCGGCGAAGAAGAAGGCTCCATCGAGGATGTTTACGAGCCGTTTCTGATCCAGAAAGGCTATCTTACCCGTACCGCCAAGGGACGGGTGGCAACCCCCCGCGCGTGGCAGAAACTGGGGATCGAACCCTTGAACCGGCGCGAAAACGAACTTTTTTGATTGTATCCCCTCTGAAAAGCGGCCCAACCGCAGAAAAGGAGTGTTGAAATGCGAGAAAATGACTACAACAAAACTTACGACGACCTGCACGTTCACGAAGATGCGTTCCGGCCCGCGCAGGCCCGTTCCGTAACGGCGGCCAATTCCTTCCTCAACAAAGTATATGGCTGGATGTTCATTGCGCTGGCCCTGACCGGCAGTACCGCGTGGTATGTGGCCGGGCACCCCGATCTGGTCCGGATGGCCAGCCGGTGGATGTTGCTGTTCTGTCTGCTGGAACTGGGACTGGTCATCGGCCTTACTGCCGCCATCCGGGTCCTGCCGCTGGCCGCGGCTTTGCTGGGATTTTTTGCCTATTCGGTGCTGAACGGCGTTACCATGTCGCTGATTTTACTGGTATATACCAGCGAATCGGTGGCGGCCGCCTTTTTTGCCGCCAGTCTGACATTCGGGATCACCGGACTGATCGGGTGGCTGATCAAAATCGACCTTTCCGCCATGGGCAGAATGTTGCTGATGGCTCTGATCGGGCTTATCATCACCACGGTCATCAATATGTTCGTTGCCAGTTCCGGCCTGCATTTCCTGATCTGTGTCGCCGGGGTGCTGATTTTTGCCGCCCTCACCGCGTACGACACCCAGAAGATCAAAATGCTGGCTATGACGCTTGACACCCGGTCCTCCGCCGGCAAACTGGCCGTCCTCGGTGCCCTGACACTGTACCTTGACTTTATCAACCTGTTCCTCTATCTGCTGCAACTTTTCGGACGGCGCCGCTGATCCGGAACCCAACCGACAGGAGATCATCATGGCAGCCCCCTGGGTCAACAACCTTCTTGACATCCAGAAAAACGATCTGCGGATCCACGAACTCAACGTCCATCTGGGTATGCTCCCGGCGGAACGCAAACGCATTGCGGCGGCCAAGGCACAGGAAGATGCCAAACTGACCGCCATCGCCGATTCCGCCCGGCAGCTGCAGCACGCCAACCGGCAGGACGAAGCAACCATTGCCGCCCTGCGCGACAAAATCACCAAAATCAAGCAGCAATCGGCACTGGTCCGGAAAAACACCGAATATCAGTCGATGATGGCCGAAAGCGATATGCTGACCGGTCAGATCAACGAATTGGAAAATCACATCCTGGAGCGGCTCGAAAAAATCGACCGCGCCCATCAGCAATACCGCCAGCAGCAGCAGGCAAGCGCGGCCGTCGTGCGCGACCTCAAAGCCGAATGGCTCGATTTTGACAAAGTGGAAAAGGAGATCCGGGCCGATATCGCCGCCCGGGAATCCGAGCGGCAGGTGCGGAGCCGGAGGGTGGAAAAAGAATTGTGGGAAACCTATGAGGAATTGCTCCGTCATCAGGACGGCCCGCCGCTGATCCCGGTCCGGGACGACATGTGCGGCAACTGCTGTCTGAAATTGACCCCGCAAACCCTGATGCTGACCCGGCGCGGTGCCATCGTCACCTGCGACAACTGCCATCACATCGTTTACATGGAGGATGTCTGACCATGGCCGATGAACTGCGCCCGGCGGCTCCGGACTGGGCCGAACTGGTCCACCGGGGCGTGGAATCCGATGAACTGGACTACAAATCACCGATGAATTGGAACACGCTGTCCCGGACGGCCAGAGCCAAACTTTTGCGGCATTGTCTGGCATTTGCCAATACCCGCGGCGGCTATCTGGTGATCGGTGTCCGGGAGGATGCCGCCGGGCACCCGTCGGAATGCCTGGGATTGACCAACGAAGAATGTCAATCTTTCGACCCGACCCCGGTGCTTTCCTTTATGAACCGCTTTGTGGAACCGCCGCTGAACATCACCATCGAACGCCCGGAGGTGGATGGCAAACGGTATGCGATCTTCGTGATCCGCCCCTTCACACTCCTGCCGCATGTCTGCTCCAACGGCGTTGACGGCGAATTGCAGCAGGGCGTGTTCTACATCCGCACCACGGATGCCTCCAGCCGCCCGGCGATCCGGGCCGATGAACTCCACCGGCTGATCCAGCGGGCCCTCCGCAATCAGCGGGAACTGCTGGCAAAAATGCTGCGCGGCCTGCTCTATGAAACCCGGGAACCGGAATCCGCCGACACCCCCTTTACCGATGCCATGGATACCGTGCGCCACTTCTTTCTCCGCCGTCATCCCCTGCCCGCGGGGGAAACCGGCCGGGTCCGGCTGGAATTTTCAATGATGCCGCCGGATTTCGAGGAACGCCGCTACGAATTTTCCGATCTCCGCAGTGCCATGCAGGCCGGGTGCTACACCCCGCCGGGCGGCGGGATCTTTCTGGACAGCGAAGACATGGCCGCCGGATACTGCACCAATACCGCATTCCGGGTGGCCGGCGAAGATCCGCCGGTCCTGACCCAGCTTTTCCGCAGCGGGCTGTTCTGGCAGACCCGGCTGGTGGACACCCCGGACCGGCTGCTGTCGGCGCGTTATCTGCTGCTCTATTGTGCCGAGGCCGTGGCCGCCGCCGGACGGATCGCCGCCGCTTTGAATATGGAGGCGGAATCGCTGGAGTTGACCCTGCGGATCGACCGGGCCGAAAACCTGAAACTGGATGGCGGGTTTTCGGAATACTGCCGGATCGATCAGATCGAGACCCGGTTCAAACGGTCTGCGGCCAACCTGGCGGCCAACCCGGTGGAACACGCTGCCTATCTTTTCCGGCAGACCTGTGAACGGTTCAACCTGCCGGACCGGATCTACCGTCAATTGCCGGACCTCATTGCCGAACATTTGCAAAAAAAGTGATTTTTCGCTCAAAAATCGTCAAAACATGCTTGCAGAATTCGATTTATGAAGTATATTAACTGAATTCAGACCGGTGTACTGTGTCCGTATCGCTTCAGGTCATCATCCTCTGGACCGGCGGTACAGGACGGAGTGCGGCGTGGATTGCCCCGTTTTCGTAGCTGAAGCGGTCACGGTCGGAAAAGAAAAATCAACAATCGTATAGCAAGGTTCAAAACATGGTCAGAATCAGACTGAAAAAAACCGGTACCCGGAACGCGAGCTGCTTCCGGATCGTAGTCATAGAAAAACGCGCCAGCCGTGACGGCCGGGCGATCGAAGAACTCGGTTACTACAATCCCCGCAACAAGATCGAAAGCATCAATGTTGACCGTTACAACTACTGGGTCGGCGTTGGCGCGGTGCCGTCGGAAACGGTCGGCGACATCTACGATCGCGCCGTGAAGGGTGTCAATCTGGCGGACCGTCCGCGCAAGGCGACCCTCTCCCGCAAGGCGCAGGCCAAGGCTGCTGAAGAAGCGAAAGCCGCTGCTGCCGCTGCCGAAGCCGCCGCGGCTGCTGCCGCTGCTGCTGAAGAAGCTCCGGCGGAAGCGTAACCCCGACGCCTCCTGCAGGCGCGAAGGAACGACAATACCATGGGATGGTTCAAATCTTTTTGGAATAAACTGACCGGTCAAACCGGCGGCTGCACCTGTTGCGGCTGTACGGAACCCGGCACATGTTCGGCGGAAAGCCTCCAGGCTTTTGTTGAATATGTGGCAAAACTCCTGGTCGATGCCCCAGAGGAAGTCTCTGTCCAGCTGGAAAACAACGGAGAAAACAGTACGCTCCGGATCAGCTGCCGCAAAGACGACCGTGGCAAGATCATCGGCAAGCACGGCAAAACGATCACGGCGATCCGTTCGCTGGTGAGCGGTGCCGCCGGCCGGCTCCGTCAGCGGATTTCCGTTGAGGTGGTTGACTGACATTGAAAATCGACATTCTGACACTTTTTCCGGAGATCTATCCGGGGCCGCTGGGCGTCAGCATCATCGGGCGGGCCGTCAAACGCGGCCTGGCAGAGATCAATGCCGTGAATTTGCGGGATTACGCGGATGACCGGCGCGGCACGGTGGATGACCGCCCCTACGGCGGGGGTCCGGGGATGTTGATGAATGTAGAGGTTCTCGCCAAAGCCATCACGGCACTCCGGAAACCGGAGACACTGGTGGTGCTGACCTCGCCGCGGGGTCGGAGATTCGATCAGGCGGCGGCGCGGGAATTGAGCGGGAAAGAACATCTTTTGCTGGTCTGCGGTCACTATGAGGGCGTTGACCAGAGGTTGATTGACAGCATGATCGACCGCGAGTATTCGCTGGGAGATTTTGTGATGACCAGCGGCAATCTGGCCGCGATGGCGATGACCGATGCGATCATCCGGCTGCTGCCGGGCGCGCTCGGGCACGACGAATCGAGCCAGGACGAATCCTTTACGGATGGGCTGCTGGAGTACCCGCAGTACACGCGCCCCCCGGAATTCCGGGGCATGGCGGTACCGGAGGTGCTGCTGAACGGGGATCATGCCCGTATCGCGGCGTGGCGCAAAAAAGAAGCAGAGCGTCTGACCCGCGAACGCAGGCCGGATCTGTGGAGAGATTTTTTGAACAATCAAAAACTTGGAGGCAAGTAATGAACATAGTTGACAAAATTCGCAATGAACAGCTGAAAACTGATGTTGCCGACTTCTCGGTCGGCGATACCATCAAGGTGTTCGTCAAGATCGTCGAAGGCGACAACGAACGTATCCAGTTGTTCACCGGTACGGTTATCGCCCGTCGCGGCACCGGCATCGAAGAAACTTTCACCGTCCGCCGTGTCAGTGCCGGCGAAGGTGTGGAACGCGTCTTCCCGCTGAACAGCCCCCGTATCGACCACATCGAAGTGGTCCGCCGGGGCAGTGTCCGCCGCGCCAAACTGTACTATCTGCGCGACAAGGTCGGCAAAGCCGCCCGCATCAAGGAAGCCAAGTAAGGCTCCGGCACACTCCGTCATGACATCCTTTCTGGCGGAAGACGACGAACTCCTCTCGCTGGAGCGACAACTCCGGGCGGAGGGGTTTGTTTTTATCGCCGGGGTGGATGAAGCCGGGCGCGGCCCGTTGGCCGGACCGGTAACGGCGGCGGCAGTGATTTTTCCCCCGGGGGCGAAGATCCCCCGGGTGAATGACTCCAAAAAACTCAGCGATGCCGGACGCGAGGAATTGCGGCAACAGATCCTGGCCATTCCCGGCATCCGTTGGGGAATCGCGGATTCGCCGGTGGAGTTGATCGACCGCCTGAATATTCTGCGGGCCAACGATCAGGCCATGCGCGAAGCGGTGCTGCGCGCGGGCAATGCGGACCTGATCCTGGTGGACGGACGGCCGGTCCCCGGTCTGCCGGCACCATCCCGGGCGATCGTCAAAGGCGATGCCAAAGTGGCTTCGATTGCGGCGGCCAGTATTCTGGCCAAGACCCACCGGGATGCGCTCATGGTCGAGTTGGACCGCCAGTACCCGGGCTACGGTTTTGCGGAACACAAAGGATACGGAACAGCAGCGCATCTGGCTGCGCTGGAGCGGCTGGGGCCATCCCCGGTCCACCGGAAAAGTTTTGCTCCGGTCAAAAAATTTTACCAGACGATGGAACAACAGGAATTATGGTAATGAGCTTGCATCAGCTTTGGAAGAGGAAACACCCCCGCGCTACCAGCGCGGGTCGAACTAACCGCTTTTGACGGGGCGGCCCCTCCCCTTGCCGGTAACGGGGCGCGGTAAAAATTTATCTTCGGAATAACAATGAAATAATCATTACACTATACAGAACTGGAAACAGAAAATGAGCGAATATTCTCTTGAAACGATCCGTCACAGCGCGGCGCACCTGATGGCGGCCGCCGTCAAACAACTGTATCCCAATGCCAAATTCGACATTGGTCCGGCGACCGAAACCGGCTTTTATTACGACTTCGACCTCGACCGTCCGCTGGTCCCCGAAGATCTGAAAGCCATTGAAAAGGCCATGAAAAAACTGATCGGCCGCAAGGTTCCTTTTGAACGCTTTGAGCCGACCCGCGAAGAAGCCAAAGCCATGCTCGAAGCCGACGGTCAGACCTTCAAACTGGAACGCCTGGCCGATGTGCCGGAAGATGCGGTCATCAGTTTTTACCGCAGTGGTGATTTTGTCGATCTCTGCCGCGGGCCGCATGTGGATCATGCCGGCCGGATCGGTGCGGTCAAGCTGCTCTCGGTCGCCGGTTCCTATTTCCGCGGCGATGAAAAGAACCCGATGCTTCAGCGCATCTACGGGACCGCCTTTGCCACCGAAGAAGAACTGCAGGCCTACCTCAAGCAGATCGAAGAAGCGGCCAAACGCGACCACCGCAAACTCGGTCAGGAACTGGAACTTTTCACCTTTTCCGACAATGTCGGTCCCGGTCTGGTGCTGTGGCAGCCCAAAGGGGCTTTCATCCGCAACCTGATCGAAACCTACTGGCGCGCGGAACATTACAAAAACGGTTACGATCTGCTGTACACGCCGCACATCGGGCAGAGCATCCTGTGGGAAACCAGCGGCCACCTGGGCTTCTACCGCGACAACATGTACGCGGCCATGCAGATCGATGAAAAAGATTATTTTGCCAAGCCGATGAACTGCCCGTTCCATATCGAGATCTACAACTCCCGCCTCCGCAGTTACCGTGAACTGCCGTTGCGCTGGGCGGAACTCGGTACGGTTTACCGCTATGAAAAGAGCGGTGTGCTGCACGGGCTGCTGCGCGTCCGCGGCTTCACCCAGGACGATGCCCATATCATCTGCACCCCGGAACAGATCGAAGACGAGATCGCGGAAGTCCTGCGCTTCAGTCTCGCCATCTGGAAAGACTTCGGTTTCAAAGAAATCAAGGCCTACCTTGCCACCCGCCCGGCCAAAGCCGTCGGCGATCCCGCCCGTTGGGAAAAAGCCCTCGTTTCGCTTGAAAAGGCGGTGGAAAAAGCCGGACTCAAGTGCGAAGTCGATGAAGGCGGCGGTGCTTTCTACGGTCCGAAGATCGACCTCAAGATCAAGGATGCGATCGGCCGCGAATGGCAGACCACCACGATCCAGTTCGACTTCAACCTGCCGGAACGCTTTGATATGAGTTACATCGGCGAAGACGGCCAGAAGCATCAGCCGTTCATGGTCCACCGTGCGCTCTTCGGTTCGCTGGAGCGGTTCTTCGGTATTCTGGTGGAACAGTATGCGGGTGCCTTCCCCATGTGGCTGGCTCCGGAACAGGCCCGTATCCTGCCGATCACCCAGGATCAGATCCCGTTTGCCGAAGCGCAGCGTGATCTGCTGCGGGCCAAAGGCTTCCGCGTGGAATACGACAACCGTTCCGCCAGCCTCGGTGCCAAGATCAAGGATGCGCGCAATGCCCGTATCCCGTACATTCTGGTCGCCGGTGCCCAGGAAGCCGCAAACGGCCAGTTGGCTGTGCGCAGCCGCCGCGAAGGCGAACTCGGGGCCATGAATCTGGACGATCTTGCGAAAAAAATGCAATCGGATGTTGATAATAAAATTTGTTAAGCTATAGTATGGAAATAAGCGGCACCCACGCCGGGTGCCGTAAAATCATCAAAAACGAGGTGTTGCTATTGCTAAGCTGCTGAAACCCGGTGACCGTTCTTTCACCTCTCCGCAGGTGCGCCTGATCGGAGAAAACGGAGAGCAATTGGATATCGTACCGCTGCTGAAAGCGCGGGAAATGGCGACGGAGGCCGGCCTGGATCTGGTTCTGGTTTCCGAGCGTTCGGTTCCCCCTGTGGTACGGATCATGAACTTCGGAAAACTCCAGTATGAGCAGAAGAAGAACCTGAAGGTCCAACGGAAGAACAATGTCGTTCAGAAAGTCAAAGAAGTCAAGTTTCATATCAATGTCGATACCAACGACTATGCGATCAAATTGAAACGGGCACTTGATTTTTTGGAAAAACGGTGTAGATTAAAGGTCACGCTGACATTGCGCGGCCGCGAAATGGCGCATCAGGATCTTGCCTATGAACTCATGGACAAGATCGTGGCGGATCTGGCTCCCTATGCCGATCCCGATGCCAAGCCCAAGCTGCTCGGACGCAATATCACCGTGAATTTCGCCCCGAAATAAGTCGGGGCAGCCGTGCGACCGGCTGGCATCTGCCGGCGGGCGGTGTTTTGTTTTGAATCGTCAAAGAAATGGAGAAAACGATGCCGAAGCTGAAAACCAGAAAGTGTGCCGCCAAGCGGCTCAAGATGACCGGGACCGGCAAGTTCCGCCACAACAAGGCGGGTGCCCGTCACCTGATGTCCACCAAAAATGCCAAACGCCGTCGTCGCCTGCGCCAGGATGGTGCCGTCTCCCCCGCGGAGAAGAGCCGCATCAAGGTCGCGCTGCCCTACGGTCTCTAATCGGGAGGAAAGACTATGTCCAGAGTTACCTGTGCTGTCCAGTCCCGGAAACGCCGCAAGCGGGTCCTCGAACGCGCCAAAGGCTTTTACGGCAATTCCAGCAAGAACATCCGCACCGCGTATGATGCGGTGGATAAGGCGAAGACTCACGCTTATGTCGGTCGCAAGCAGAAGAAGCAGCAGTACCGCGCGTTGTGGGTTGTCCGCATCAACATCGCCTGCCGCGATCTCGGCACGAACTACAGCCGGTTCATGAACGGTCTGAAGAAGGCCAACATCGAACTGAACCGCAAGGTGCTGGCGGATCTCGCCGTCTTCGAGCCGCAGGAATTTAAGGCGCTGGTGGAAAAAGTCACCCAGGCCTGAAGCTGTCGCTTCGATTGAAAATTGAACAGCTTGAAAGCG
>JAFQLP010000139.1 GCA_017414565.1 Lentisphaeria bacterium
TGCTCGTAACTCAAATTATCGACCTTGACAAAGGGAGCCAGATAGGTATCGAAACTGCTGAACGCCTGCGCCCCGGCCCATTCGTTCTGCATGATGCCGAGGAAGTTGACCATCTGGTTGCAGAGCGTGGCCAGATGCGACGCCGGAGCCGAGGTGATCTTGCCCGGCACCCCGCCCAGCCCCTCCTGAATGAGCTGCTTGAGCGACCACCCGGCACAATAGCCGGTCAGCATGGAAAGATCGTGCAAATGCAGATCGGCGTTGCGGTGGGCGTTGCCGATCTCGTCATCGTAAACTTCGGACAGCCAGTAGTTGGCCGTGATCGCACCGCTGTTGGACAGGATCAGCCCGCCGACCGAATAGGTCACGGTGGAGTTTTCTTTCACCCGCCAGTCGTTGATCTTGACATAATCATCGACCGTTTTCTTGAAGTCGAGAATGGTGGACTGGGCATTACGGAGTTTTTCATGCTGACGGCGGTAAAGGATGTAAGCCTTGGCCACATCGGCATACCCGGCCTGCACCAGCACCGATTCCACACTGTCCTGGATATCTTCGACCGCGATCAGGTTTTCCTTGATCTTCGGCTCGAAATCCGCCGTCACTTTCAGCGCAATAAAATCAATGATCGACTGATTGTACTGCTTTTCCTGGGCATCGAATGCCATCTTCACCGCATCGGCGATCTTCTTCAGATCAAAATCGATGTTCTTACCGTTACGCTTCTGTACCTGATACATTTTCCTCTCCTTCGCTGCTGTCCGTACTGTTTGTATGTTTGAAAAAACTTCCTGTTTTCTGTCAACCTCAACGGCCGCGGATCTCCGCCGACGGAATGAACGCCCGCACCACGGCCAGAAACTCCTCCAACTGCTCATCGCTGACCGCAAACGGTGCCGGATCGCCCCCCAGAATATCGCCGGAATCCTTGAATCCCTGCAAAAAATACCTCTCCGCCCCGGCAAGCCATTGCCCGATCGCGGCAAAATCCGCCGCCTCATGCAAACAGCCCGTCACCGTCGTGCGAAATTCGCAGCGCACATGCCCCTCCTGCAGAAATGCCACACTGGCTCGCACCGCATCCAACATGTCCACGCCGCTGGTCACTGCGTATTTTTCCGGCGAATTCTTGATATCCATCGCCACATAATCCACGGAACCATCCGCCACCGCCTGCCGGAGCAGATCCGGTTTCGAGCCGTTGGTGTCCAGTTTGACCCGGTACCCCATGGCCTTGGCCGCCTGCATCAAAAGCAGACTCTCTTCGTGCAGCAGGGGTTCACCGCCGGTCAGACAAATCGCATCCAACTGCCGGTGCCGTGACTCCAGAAACGCCAGCACATCCGCAAAACTGTGGGTCAGCGAATCATCCCGACCAACGACCAACGCCGGATTGTGGCAGAACGGACAACGAAAATTGCAGCCGCAGGTAAAAACCGTACAGGCCACCTGCCCCGGATAATCCAGCAATGTCAATTTCCTCAATCCGAATCGCATCTTTCCGCCCCGTCAGCTCAACCGATCTCCCGGTTAACCTCAAACAACCTCAAAAACACAATATATTGTTGAAATTAAAAAATCATTGCACAATATCTTGTTTACTTCAATGTATCACTTCTCCCGCACTTTGCAAGGATGCAGCGCAAAATTTTCCACTTTTTTTCATGCGCGGCTGCTGAAACCGACTTTTTTTGAAAAACCCTACCGTACCCGGTTGCAATCCCCCGGCATCATCCTATATTAACAACAAAAAAATGCGGCGGGGGCAACGGCACCTGCCCCAATCAGTCACTTTTCCGGAGACAATGATGAAAA
>JAFQLP010000140.1 GCA_017414565.1 Lentisphaeria bacterium
ATCCCAGCAACAATTTCAACAGCGTGCTTTTGCCGCCGCCGTTAGGCCCGATGATGCAGGCCGATTCACCGGCCGGGATGGTCAATGACACATTGTCCAGTGCCAATGCGCCGCCATCGTAGCCGAATGCCAGATCATGGATCTCGATCAGGGGAACTGTCATGCTCAATCACACCCTTTCAGGATCTCTTCGGCGATCCGCCGGAAATTGCTCAACACATCGGCGGCCAGCGGGTCCAGTTCCGCCACACTGCCGCCAATCGCAGCCGCCAATGCCCCGGCAGCAGCGGGATTGAACTGCGGCTGCACAAAAATCGTCTGCACCCGGTGCTGTTTGGCTCCCGCGATCACTTCGGCCAGCCGGGCCGGCGAAGGCTCACGCCCCCCGATCTCGATCCCGATCTGATGCAGGCCGAATTCAGCGGCAAAATAACCGAATGCCGGATGATACACAAAAAAAGCACGGCCGCGGCAGGGGGCCAGCAATTCTGTCAACTGCGTTCTGACGGCGGCGATATCCCCCATCAGCACCCCGGCATTGCGCCGGTAGGTTTCGGCATTTTCCGGGTCCGCCTCCAGCAGGCTGTCCAGGATCGCTGCCGCGATGATCTCGCAATTCTCCGGTGATGTCCACACATGGGGGTCCAACGCACCGGCATCGTGGTCGTGGTCGTGATCGTGATCGGCACACCCGGCCTCCAGCGGCAGCCGTTTGATCCCCGCCGTCACATCGACTACCCGGACCCCGGCGGCAGTCAGCGGTTCAGCCAATTTCTGTTCAAAAGCCTGACCGGTGGTGAAAAAAAGTTTCGCCTCTGTCAGGCTCCGCAACACCGCCGGCGACGGATTGTAATCATGCGGACTCCGTCCCGCCGGCAGCGCACACGGCACCGGCGTTCCTGTGATCTGTGCCGCCAACCATGCCACCGGCGGCAGCCCGGCCCCGGCCGTGACCGGCCCGGCAGAAGTTTCCTGACGGCATCCGCCGGCAAACAGCAATGCCGCCAACAATATCGCACATCCGAATATGATTTTCCTCATTCTCAAAAACCTCCTCCGGTCAAACCGGCTCCTGCGTGCGTCTCTACCCATATAAATTATCCCGCCGAAAACTTTTTTCAAGAAAAAAGCCGGATTCCCCGAATCTCTTTTGCATAATCCGTTTGCAAAAGCAGTTTTCAGAGGATATAGTAAATGGCGTTTGTTGGTGCGTCTCCGGAAAAAAACAGTTGTCGTTGCAGACAAAACGGGGTGTTACACCGCCGGTTGCGGGATGCTTCTATTTGAGAATACCAAATCAGACCCGAAAAAGAAACGAGAATAATGGACAAGATTTTCATGACCGGCATCACCGGTCTGGTCGGAAGCGGTTTTGTTACCGCCCTGTTGCTGGATAAACCCGATACCCAGTTTGTCTGCCTTGCCCGTGGCGGCAAAAACCGGACGGCCATGGACAGGGTTGTGGAAGCCGTGAAAAGCGAATGCGAATTTGAAGGCACGCCGGAACGGTTTGATGAAGTCATGAGCCACATCGCCGTGGTCGATGGCGATATCGTGTCGATGGACCCCGTGGCGATCGCGGCTCTGCCGGAATGTCAGGGTGTCACCCAGGTGTTCCACTGCGCCGCCGATGTCAATCTGGGCAAAGACCCCACCGGCCGCACGTTCCGCATCAACTACAACGGTACCGAAAACATGCTCGCTCTGGCCCGTCTTTTCCATGCCAAAGCGTTCCACTATGTCAGCACCGCCTATGTGGCGGGCCGCAGCCGCGGGGTTTCGCCGGAGGGCGAAGTGCCGGACAACGGCTTCAACAATCCCTACGAAGAAAGCAAATTCAAGGCGGAAAAACTGGTCCGCAACAGCGGTTTCCCCTTTACCATCTACCGGCCGGCGATCATCACCGGCCGCCGTTGCGACGGCCGCATCCGCAAACCGCTGGCGGTGTACCGCATTTTTGAATTCATCGCCAAGAAAAAGAGCCACGCCTGCGCCAAACTCGGTATCGATCCGACGCAGCCGGTGGATATCGGTCTGCACTTCAATGTGGTGCCGTCCGAACGGGTCTATTTCTCGCCCATCGATTATGTGCAATACGCGATCACCAAGTGCTTCCAGTTGCCGGTCACCAATCAGACCTACCACGTCACCGGCAACAGCCCGGTTTCGACCCTGATGATCGAAGAAGCCCTGACCTCCCTCCTGCGGCTGGACAATGTTTCCATCGGCACCGGCAGTGAAAATTCCACGGAAAAACGCCTGATCGAGCGTCTGCTCGGCGACCTTTTCCCGTACTTCTCCGCCGATGTTACCTTCAGCCAGGACAACATCACCCAGGCACTCGGTGCCGATCAGGTGAACTGGGAATACGGCAGCGACGGCCTGAAAAAGATGATGGTCGCGTTCTATCAGGACTTTTTCCGCCATGCGGACTGGGTCCGCGCGCTGATGGCCGAACAGAACTGAAAAACCCCGGTATCCGGAAAAAAAGCTGGTATGGAACACGATCTGTACCAGCTTTTTTTGGTTTCTCCGGATGCCCCTTTTGCGGTCATCAAACGCGCCTACTACGCACGCGCCAAAGAATGTCACCCGGACCGCTTCGGCAATTCTCCGGCCAAAACAGCGGAATTCCAGCGTCTGGCGGCGGCATTCAACATTCTTTCCGATCCGGTCCTGCGCCGCCGTTACGACCGTGAACGCAATGCAGTTGCCGGGATCGACTGGGAATCGCCCGACGGCCCCGTGCTGGATACCGAAGCCGATGATATTCTGGAGGAATTGATCGTCGGCAATCACGCTCCGCCGGAAACCTCGCTGGCCACATTGCTGGGGGATCTTGCCAAAACCGAGGTGTTCATCACCTTCCGCGAAGGCAAAAATTGCTACTACCGCCGCCAGTTCCGTCACGCCGCCACCTTTTTCCGGCGGGCCCTGACCCATTCCCCGCAAAACATCCTTTACCATGTTTTTGCCGCCCGCAATGCGGCACAGCTGGGTGATCCCCGGACCGCCCTGAACCATTACCGGCAGGCGATCAAACTCGGGAGCCGCCGGAAACCGCCGCTGCAAATGCCGGCCGTCCGGCGCGAATACGAAACATTGCTGAAACAGCATTTCCCTTTGCGGTACCGGTTGCGGGAATGGCTGAAACCGGCCGCCCCCACCGGCGGCCCGGATGATGCCGAACAGGAACTGGCCGCCCTGAACCGGGCTCTCACCCGGGAATACCGGCGGCAGATCAGCGCACCGGAGCGGAAGAATCTGAAGTGACCTTTTTCTCCGGCCGCGGCACCAATTCGATCCAGGCCACCTCGCCGACGGTATCGGACCCGGTGTGCTGCGAATTGGCAGCCACTCCGATGATGTATTGATCCGGTTCCGGCAGATAACCGAATTGTTTTTGAAAATCCGCCGCCACATCCACTTCTTCGATGCGCCATTCATGGAGCGGCGTTTCCCGGTTGCAAACGGTCCGGTAAAAGGTGCTGACCAATCCGGCAACGTATGTCAACACCCCCTCGGTGCCGATAGGCGTATCGGTATCCCAACGGTATGATACCGACTTGCGGTGCAATGTCCCGCCCGCCCCCAGATAAATCGCCAGAGACTGATCGTCGCGGTCTTCAAAACGGCTGTCGCCGCCTTTGGGCAGATTGCGGACCCGCCATTTCCAGCGCAGGATCGGACAGCGTTTCAGATCTCCGCCGGCCAACCCCATCAGCATACCGGTTGACCGGTCCGCCGTAACGACCAGCACCCGCTGGCCCTCCCTGTCATCCCGGACAGCAAAGGTGGTATCGGGCACAAACAGTTTGCCCGCCTGAAATTCCCATCCGGCCGGAATATTCCGCACGAGTTTGCAGGTGGCGAAATCGATCCGCCAGCCGCCCGGCGGCAAATCCGCCGCCGATGCCCCGGACAACAGGCCGGTCATCAGCCAAACGGCGCATACATACCATCTCATTGACCGGGTCCTCACTGTCTGCTCCGCTCCCGTTCCTGCCGGTAACGCTGATAACGCTTCATGATCGACCGCACATACTCGCGGGTACTCCGGATGGTGATCCGGTCTGTCATATCGGCCTCCTGCGGATTTTCCGGCCGCCAGCGTTGCGCGCGCCGTTCACCGGCATTGTACTGACACAACGCCAGTTCTGTGGCACAACGGTAGCCGTCCCAACGGCGCAACGCCCGCGCCAGATAAAAACAGCCGATCTCCAGGTTGACCTCCGGCCGGAAAAGCTGCCATTCCGGCGGGGCCGGACGCCGCATGATCCGGCTCCATTCCGCCACAGCACCGCCGGGCAGGATCTGCATCAATCCGATTTCCCCGGCTTTTCCGACCGCGCGGGAATCGAACCGGCTTTCGCGCCAGATCACCGCCCGCACCAGTTCCGGATCAAGGCCGTGCCGGTGCGCCGCGTGAACGATCTGGGTGTAATACAACCGGTCGTTGATCCCGAACCACATCCGCCAGATCATCCACCCGCCGGCCAGCAATCCGGCAACGGCCAGCAGCAAAAACCAGCGCATCGGAGCATGGCGGCGGCCGGAATGCCGTTTGCGGCGGCCGGACATGGAGCGGTTCAACATCATAAGGCAGTCGTCTTTTCCGCCGCCCGGGCGCGTTTCCGCATTTCGCGCCGTTTCTGACGCAATTCCCGCGATTTATTTTTGTATTCCGCAGCCGCCGTCAACATTTCGCGCGTAAAGACGACCTCCGCGCAGACTTTATCTTTGTCGGCGGAAATTTTCAACCGCTTCATGATCTGCTGTGCCAATTCCGGATCGGCAGACAGAGACATGGGAATGGCAAACATCGCGGTCTGTTGAAGTTGACCGGCCACCTCCTGCGCTTCGGCTTCACCGGAGCACTGCAGTTCCGCCTGCATTTTTGCCTGCGAACCTTCGATCGTGCCGATCCCGCGTACCGAGCGGAAAAGTTGTGTCCCCGGCTCCTGAACGAACAGCCGGTTGAGCGGGGAGCAATCCAGCACATCCAATACGATCAGACCTTCGATCCGGTTGAGTTGATCGGCTTTGACAGGATCAAGCGTGGGGCCGTTCAAGATCCCGGCCAGTTCACTGACGGCACCGGCCACGATCAGATTCTCCCGGAACAGCATGACCGCCACCGCCAGATCATCCATGCCGCGGAGTTTGCGCCCGCCGAGCGAAACATCCTGCTGTTTCAACACATACGCAGTACGCCCGGCAATGGTGACCTCCTGCGCATTCGGGTACTCGCGCAACAGCGTGGAACGGAAAAGCGACTCCGTCACCCCGGTGCATTCCATGAAAACGCACCAACGCTGCTGGTCGGAAAAGGTATAAAGCACCTGTTTGATCCCGGCATCTTTCAGTCCGCTCTGTTCGGTACTCAATTTTTCCATCTGCTGAACGGCTTTGTCCACTTCGCCGGATCGTGCCGCCAGATCTTTGAGCAGCGGTTGTGCCAGCAACGCCCCGGTTTGCAGCCGCAATGTCCCCGCGGTATCGGCAGGAGCCATCCGGTACAGGTTTTCCTCTGCCGTAACGGCCAGTGCCACCGTCATCAGCATCACCCAGAAGAATATCTTTTTCATCGCGGCATTCCTTTCTGAATTCTGATTGCAAAAGAGTCAAAAAAGGGGAACCGGCATCCCGGCTCCCCCGACTTTATCAAGCCTGTTTGCCGGCCTCCGCCGGCTTCTTCGGCAGCACCACCTGCAAATGCAGCTCGCGGAGCTGCTTGAGCGTGGCTTCCGCCGGTGCATCCATCATCAGGTCCTGCGCCTGCTGGTTGAACGGGAAAGCGATGACCTCGCGGATGTTCGGCTCATCGGCCAACAGCATCACCATGCGGTCGATACCGGGAGCGATCCCGCCGTGGGGCGGCGCACCCAGTTTGAACGCGGAGATCATGCCGCCGAATTTTTCATCGACCACCGAGCGGTCGTAACCGGCGATCTCAAACGCCCGGTACATGATTTCGGGCCGGTGGTTGCGGATCGCGCCGGACGACAACTCGATCCCGTTGCACACGATATCGTACTGGTAAGCCAGGATCTCAAGCGGATTTTTGGTATTGAGAGCCTCCAACCCGCCCTGCGGCATCGAGAAGGGGTTGTGCGAAAAGATCGTGGCACCGGTCTCTTCGTCTTCTTCAAACATCGGGAAATCGATGATCCAGCAGAACCGGAATTCATCCGGATCGATCAGACCGAGCCGCTGACCCATTTCCGGGATCACAGCACCGCCGAGTTTCTGCACCGTCTTTTCACGATCCGCCAGGAAGAACAGCGCATCGCCGGGCTGCACCCCGCCGGCGGCTTTCAGACCATCCAGCACGCTGCGGTCGAGGAACTTGGCGATGGGGCTCTTTTCGCCTTCTTCGGTCCAGATGATGTACGCCATCCCCTTGGCACCGTTTTCCTGGGCGAATTTGATCATGTCATCAAAGAACTTGCGCGGCCGGTCCGCCACCTGCGGGGCCTTGATCGCGCGCACCACCCCGCCCGATTCCACGGTGGAGGCAAATGCTTTGAATTCGCAGCCGCGGAAAAATTCGGTGACATCGATCATTTCCAGCGGATTGCGGAGGTCGGGCTTGTCGCTGCCGAACCGGCGCATTGCTTCGCGGTACGGGATGCGGGGGAACGGCGCATGGGAGAAACGCTTGGTGGAAAATTTGCTGAAGACCGTTTCAAACATGCCTTCGATCACCGCAAAGATCTCTTCCTGCCCCACGAAACTCATTTCCACGTCGAGCTGATAGAATTCGCCGGGACTGCGGTCCGCCCGGGCGTCTTCATCGCGGAAGCACGGGGCGATCTGGAAGTAGCGATCGAAACCGGCAACCATCAACAACTGTTTGAACTGCTGCGGAGCCTGGGGCAGCGCGTAGAATTTACCCGGATGCAGACGGCTCGGCACCAGATAGTCGCGGGCCCCTTCGGGGCTGCTGGCCGTCAGGATCGGGGTCTGGAATTCATTGAACCCGGCACCGGTCATGTAGCGGCGGATCTCGGAGATCACCCCGCTGCGGAGCATGATGTTGCGGTGCAGTTTTTCGCGGCGGAGGTCCAGGAAGCGGTATTTGAGGCGCATGGCTTCCGGCGCGGCATCGTCTTTGGCGATCTGAAACGGGATCACATCGCATTCGCCGAGCACCTCCATGGCGGCGGCGGCGATCTCGATTTCGCCGGTGGCGAGTTTCGGGTTCACGGTCGATTCGGAGCGGGCAAGCACTTTGCCTTCAAACGAAACCACCGTTTCGACCCGCCAGCGGTCCAGAGCCTGATAAAAGGCCTGTTCCGGATCGACCACCACCTGGGTGATGCCGTAATGGTCGCGCAGGTCGATAAAGATCACGCCGCCGTGGTCGCGGACGCTGTGGATCCAGCCGGCGACCTTGACGGTCTTGCCGACATCGCTTTTGCGGAGTTCCCCGCAAGTATGAGTGCGGAATTCATTCATGGTAATATGTCCCTTTCCATTGATTCATGATCGTCTTTTACTCTACAATATAGCACATCTGACGAAAAAAACACCTCTTTATCCACATTTTCCCCTGTGAAAAAACAAAAAAAGGGGTTGCAATCCGGCTTTTTACAGATATATTAATGGGATAGCCGGAAAAAGTCCGGCACAACAATCATTCAACCGGGCGGCTTGTTTCAACAGCAAAAGCCGTCAAAAACAGGAAAGAGAGGCTGTTACTATGGCGAAAATTACAATCAACGACCTGCTGGAAGCCGGATGTCATTTCGGGCATCAGACCCGCCGCTGGAACCCCCGCATGAAACCGTATGTGTACGGCGCGCGCAACGGCATCTCCATCATCGACCTGACCAAAACCATGTATCAGATCAACGATGCCTGCAACTTCCTGCAGCGCGTAGTCGTCAATGGCGGTGATGTCCTGTTCGTCGGCACCAAGCGTCAGGCCCGCGAAATCGTTTCCGGTCTGGCGGAACGCACCGGCATGTTCCATGTTTCCGAACGCTGGCTCGGCGGCACCCTGACCAACAACGTCACCATCCGCAAGAGCATCTCCAAAATGCACGCCATGGATGCGACCATCAACTCCGAAGCCGCGGCTTCGATGAAGAAAAAAGAATTGTCGCTCCTCGCCCGCGATGCCGAAAAACTCCATCGCAACCTGGATGGTATCGCCGCTATGAAGAAACTGCCGGCGGCCCTGGTCGTGGTTGACGTCTGCCACGAAATCAACGCCATCCGCGAAGCCAACAAACTGGGTATTCCGATCGTTGCTCTGGTCGACACCAACGGCGATCCCACCCTCGTCAGCTATCCGGTCGCGGCCAACGATGATGCTGTCAAATCGATCCAGATCATCACCGACGCCTTTGCCGATGCGATCCTGATCGCCAAGGAAGTCTATCAGAAACGCGTGGTCGAAGAATCCGCCGCCAAAGCCGCCGCGGAAAAGATCGCCGCTGACTCCGCCGAAGAAGCCGGTGCTGCCGAAGAGGCCACCAAAGCTGCTCCCAAGACCCGCAAACCGCGCGCCAAAAAGGAAGCCGCTCCCGCTGCCGAAGCTCCGGCTGAAGCTTAATCTTATCCCCGAATCAGGAGAAAACAAAAATGATCACTGCTGAAGTTGTGAAAAGCCTGCGCGACAAGACCGGCGCCGGCATGATGGATTGCAAGCGCGCCCTGACCGAAGCCGGCGGCGACATGGAAAAAGCCATTGAATTTCTGCGCAAGAGCGGTATGGCCAAGGCCGAAAAGAAGAGCGGCCGCGCCACCAATCAGGGCAAAGTTGCCGCGACCGTCCGTGACGGCGTGGCCGCCATGGTCGAAGTTCTCTGCGAAACTGACTTTGCCGCCGACACCGACAAGTTCAAAGAACTGGTCAACGCCGTGCTGGAAGCCGCCCTTGCCGCTGATGGCGAAGGCTGCGTCACCGAAAAAGTCAACGATGCCTGCAAAGCGATCCTGACCGAAAAGATCGCCACCATCGGCGAAAACATGCAGATCCGCCGCGCGGTCAAATGGAATTGCACCGCCAAGGCTGAAAACTACATCCACGGCGGTGGCCGCGTCGGCGTGCTGGTTGAAATCGCCAATGACGATGATGCCGCGTTCCTGCACAGCGTCTGCCTCCATGTGGCGGCGTTCAACCCGACCTACATCAGCCCGGCCGACATTCCGGCCGAAAAGATCGCTTCCGAACGCGAAATCGCCGCCGCCCAGATGGCCGGCAAGCCCGCCGCTATGATCGAAAAGATCGTTGACGGCAAAATCAACAAGTGGTACGGCGAAGTCTGCCTGGTGAACCAGCCCTGGATCGCCGATGACAAGACCTGCATCGCCAAACTGAAGCCGAACGCCAAGATCGTTCGTATCGCCCGCTGGGAAGTCGGCGAAGAGCTTTAAGTGACCGCCGTTTAACGGCAAGGTTCAAAAACGCGCTCCCGACCGGATTTCCCGGCGGCGGGCGCGTTTTTTATTTTGGCAACTCAACCCGGAAAAATCCCATCCATGCTGGAAACCGTAGATCTCTGCAAAAACTTCGGCCCTGTTTCCGTACTGAAACAGGTATCGTTGTGTCTGAAAGCCGGCAGTATTCTTGGGCTGATCGGCGAAAACGGCGCGGGCAAATCCACTCTCATCAACTGCTTGAGCGGCGCGCTGGTGCCTGACAGCGGCGGCATCCGGCTCGATGGCCGGAACTGCTGCTTCCCGGACCGGGCGGCGGCATTGGCGGCCGGGATCGTGACGGTCCCGCAGGAATTCAATCTGATCGGGCCGCTCCGGGTGTGGGAAAATATTTTTCTCGGGGCGGAAAAACGCCGGTTCGGTCTGCTCCGGGCCTCTGCCATGAAAAAACGGGCAGCGGAATTGCTGGCAAGACTGCATTGCGATCTGGACCCGGACCGCCGGATCGAAGAATTGAGCGTTGCCGAAAAGCAATTTGTCGAAATCGCCCGGGCTCTCAACCGGCAGTGCCGGGTGCTGATCCTGGATGAACCGACAACCGTGCTGAATGCGCTGGAGACCGAACGGCTTTTTGCCATCATGCGCGAATTGAAAGCGGCCGGTACCGCGCTTCTTTTCGTTTCGCACAAATTGCGCGAAGTCAAAGAGATATGCGACGAAATCGCCGTCCTCCGGGATGGCGTGCTGACCAACCGTACCGCCACCGCCGCCACCGATCCCGCCGCCATGGCACGGATGATGGTCGGCCGGGAACTGGCGCGGCCGTTTCCGGAACAGGAGCCGGTATCGCCAACGGCACCGGTGCGGCTGAAAGTGACCGGCCTGACTGTACCCGGTATGCTGAAAGAGGTGTCGCTGGAACTCCGCGCCGGAGAAATCCTGGGGGTCGCCGGGCTGGGCGGCAGCGGCCGGAGCGAATTGCTGGAATCTTTGTACGGCCTGCACAAAACCTGTTCCGGAAGCATTGAGATCGATGGACGGACGGTCCGGATCAGGCGGCCGTCAGATGCCATCCATGCCGGGATCTCTCTGCTGACCGAAGACCGGCAGGGGGCCGGATTGCTGGGCGATTTTTCGATTGCCCGCAACATGGCACTGGTACCGCATCCGGAAAGCCGTTTTCTGCTGGATTTCAAGCAAGAGGCGCAACAGGCTGATTTTTACATCCGTCAACTTGCCATCCGATGCCGGGGCGGCCACGATCCGGTCCGCACCCTTTCCGGCGGCAATCAGCAGAAAGTCGCGGTGGCCAAAGGGTTGGCGACCTCGCCCGGGATTTTTCTTTTTGACGAACCCACCCGCGGGGTCGATATCGGAGCCCGCGAAGAGATTTATCAATTCATCGCCCAACTGGCCCGGCAGGGCTTGGGTGTGCTGATGGTCAGTTCCGATCTGGAGGAGATCATCGGTCTGTGCCGCCGGGTCATCGTCATGCGCGGCGGAGCCGCGGCCGGAGAACTTTCCGGCAGTGACATTACCGAAGAAAAAATCATGTACCTTGCCACCGGAGTCCAGGCATGATCTATTTTGATGCCGCCGCCGCTGCCCCGCCGGACCCGGCCGTACTGGATTTTTACCGCGAAACAGCCGCCCGCTGGTACGGCAATCAGGAATCATCCCACGCTTTCGCCAGAACCATCCGGCAAAAAACCGATGAAGCGGCGCGGCAGTTTGTCCGGCTGCTTGCCGATGATTCTTTTGAGGTTCTGTGGGCGGATTCCGGAACCGCTCTTTTTCCGCTGTTGACCTCGCTGCCGGAACTCCGCGGGCAATCCTGTTTCTGCGATCTTGTCCACCCGGCCCTGCAGGCGGCGGTCCGGCTCAACATGCGCCCGGCCGCGGCACCGGACCCGGCCGTCCGGCTGATCGCCGGGAGCCATGTGGAAAGCGAAACCGGCCGCCTGACCGACATGACCCGGCTCCGGCCGGAGGGGATGCCCGCTCTGCTGCTGGCCGACACGATCCAGTCGGCGGGCAAACTGCCGCTGCCCGCCGCGGATTTTCTTACGGTATCGGGACACAAACTCGGAGCCCCCAGCGCAGCATTGCTCTACCGCGATCCCGACGGCAAACGGCGCGCTTTTTTTGATCAGCAACGGCACCGGGACTACCGTTTCGGCCGACCGGACCCGGCGGCGATCCTGACTTTGGTCTTTGCCGTTGAACGGGCCTGTTCCCGGATGGAGGAAAACCGCCGTCAGGCGGTCCGGATCAATGACTTTCTGCGGCGGGAACTGACGGCGATCCCGCTGCGCGGCGGCAAATATCCGGTCCCGACCCTGCCGCCGGAAGCGGCCTCGCCTTATATTCTGCATCTGCTGCTCCCGGGAATGCAGGGGGGCGTTGTGGTGCGGATGCTTTCGGAACTCGATATCTGTGTGGCCAGCGGCAGTGTCTGTCAGGCGGAAACCGATCAACCGAGTCCGGCCCTGCTTACGCTGGGCTATCCGCGGAACGAAGCGTATTCCGGTTTGCGGTTGAGTTTTTCACCGGCCAACACATTGGAAGAAGCGGCTGCCTTTGCCGCCGCTTTCCGTCAAATCGCCGCCGCCTACTGACTGCCGCGGAAATACCGGCAGCCAGCCGGTATTTTTTTACTCAATTTTTCTTTCTGTCACGGGAAAACATTTGAAAAAAATCAATAAAGCCGATATATTATGGCGATTTTATATTTTGTTTTTTCGACATCAATATAAGTACTTTATTTCAAGGTAAGAAAGGAAACTTGCGGCATGTTTTGGCTCGACTGGATTATTATTTTCATCCCCATCTTGGTGATCATCGTGGCGGCTTGCAAAAGTCAGAAGTACACCCGCGGGGTCGCGGACTTCCTCTCCGCGAGCCGGGTCGCCGGGCGGTACGTGGTCAGTATTGCCTCCGGCGAAGCAACATTCGGGCTGATCAGCGCGGTTGCGATCTTTGAACTTTACTACAAGAGCGGGTTCTCCTACTCGTTCTGGTCGAGCCTCTCGGTGCCGGTTTCGCTGGTGCTGGGTCTGACCGGGTTCTGCAACTACCGTTTCCGCGAAACCAAAGCCATGACGATGGGGCAGTTTTTTGAGATCCGGTACAGCCGCAGTTTCCGGGTCATGGCCGCTGTGATCCAGGCGGTTTCCGGTATCATCAACTACGCGATCTTCCCGGCAGTCGGCGCGCGTTTCCTGATCTACTTCCTCGACCTTCCGCTGGCGATTCCCTTCTTCGGACTGTTTGAGATCCCCACATTCGGGGTGGTCATGCTGGCATTTCTGTCGCTGGCACTTTTCATCACGCTGGCGGGCGGTCAGATTTCGATCATGGTCACGGACTGTCTGCAGGGGCTTCTCGGCTACCCGCTGTATGTGCTGCTGCTCGGCTATGTGCTGATCCGCTATTCGTGGTCCCAGGATCTGGAACCGGTGCTGATCCCGCGCGGCCCGGGCGAAAGTTTCCTCAACCCCTACGATATCAGCAAACTCCGCGACTTCAACCTGTTCTATGTGTTCTTCGGGATCGTCAACACCTGCCTGAACCGCATCTCCTGGGGCGGCACCATGGGTTACAACGGTGCGGCCAAGAGCGCGCACGAAGCCAAAATGGGGGGATTGCTCGGCACCTGGCGCGGCAGTCTGTCAACCATGATGCTGGTGCTGATGACCCTGCTCGCTTATGTGATCCTCAACGGCAAACCCCATGCGGAACAGGCCCGTGATATCCGGAGCCAGCTTGCCGCAAAGACCCTTACCGACCTGCATCAGCGCGATGTCATGCCGGATGGTCAGTACCAGCAGCTGCTGGCCGAGATCCCGCAGGTTCCTGCGCGGAGCAAGTTCAGTACCTCCTACAGCAGCAGCGAAGAATTCCACCGGGAAATGGCTGACCCCTATGAAGCATTGGTGAAAAAAGTCACCGATGCCCAGGCCACCACGATCGAAGAAAAAGGCAAAGGCGCAGTGGCCTCCCAGCAGTTTGTCACGATCTACCAGCAGATGACCGTGCCGGTGGCACTCCGGGAAATCCTGCCGATGGGTCTGACCGGTGCTTTCTGCGCGCTGATGATCTTCTCGCTGGTTTCCACCGACACCACCTACATGCACAGCTGGGGCAGCGTGATCGTGCAGGACTTTGTGATGCCGCTCCGGAAAAAGCCGTTCACGCCCAAAGAACAACTGCGGGCGTTGCGGATCGCCATCGCTTCGGTCTGCGCCTTTGCGTTCACTTTCAGTTATTTCTTCGCGCAAATGGACTATATTCTGATGTTCTTTGCCATCACCGGTGCCATCTGGGCGGGTGCAAGTATCGTTATTACGCTCGGCCTGTACTGGCGGCGCGGTACCACCGCCGGGGCCTTTGTGGCCATGATCGTCGGTGCGCTGCTGGCCTGCGGCACGATCGTGGTCCAGTACTACTGGCCGCGCAGCATCTATCCGTGGATCGATGCCAACGGCTGGGTGCCGGCGTGGGATCATGCTCTCCGGATGCTTTCCAGCCCGTTTGAGCCCTACATCTCCTGGCGGATGGATGCCCACAAGTTCCCGATCAACTCGGCGGAAGTGGCGTTTATCGACACGCTCATCACCATTATCCTGTATGTTGGTGTCTCTCTGCTGACCTGCCGTGAGCCCTTCAACATGGAACGGATGCTCCACCGCGGCATTTACAGTGAATCCGGCAAAGCGGTCGTCAAAGAGCCGTTCAGCCTGTGGGGCTTCATCCGCCGCAACATCTTCGGTATCACGGAGGAATACACGACCGGCGACAAGATCCTGGCCTGCTCGGTAATTTTCTGGAGTTTCGGGCTGTGCTTCGGCGGTTACTTTTTAATGGTGGTGGTGTGGAACTACTTCCAGCCCTGGACGATGGAAGCGTGGGGCTGGTACTTCTTCATCAAGCAGCTGATCATTGCCGCGATTGTCTGTGCAATCACCTCGGTGTGGTTCAGCATCTGCGGTACCCGTGACCTGATGCAGCTTTTCCGGGATCTCAAAGCCAAAGAAACCAACGAACTGGACAACGGTTCGGTTGTCGGCAATGTTTCTGCGGCCGACCTTGATGCCGTGAAACGCGCCGAAGAACGCTCCGGCCAGTAAAAAACAACCGGACCGGGAATGACAGTATTTCCGGTCCGGCAGAATTCAGACAGAGGCTGTTGCCAAATGGCTTTGCGGGGAAGACACCTTTTTGAATAAAGGTTATCTTCCCCGTACCCCATCTTCCCAAAACTTTCAGCGGAATTGCTTTTATCGGTGACGATAAAAGCAATTCCAACTTTTTTTATCCAATCTCAAAATATTCAACTCAAACAATAAAAAAGGCTGTTGCTCACCTTTTTTGAGGTTTGGCAACAGCCCCTTTTTTGTGCCGCTGATTCCAGCGGCAGCGTAATCAACGCAACCGATTCGGCAGGAACAACACCGATGGCGCGGCAGCGTAATCAACGCAATGGATTCAGCAAAAATAATACCGATGGCGCGACAGCGTAGTTTAAAAGAGGTCGCGACGCTGTTTGCGCATTTCAATGGCGGCCAGTTCGGCCGCATCAATGACAAACGGTTCCTGTTCTTCCACCGGCAGGGCTGCGTGGGCACCAAGCAGAAAATTCTCGTCCGCCGAAAGACTCTCCAATGCCAGCGGGGCCGCATCGGGACACTTTTGCCGCAGTTTTTCCAGCACCCGGTTGCGGTCCGATGTTTTGAGCGCATTCCACGCATCCAGCAGCACTTTCTGGTCGCTGCACAACTCCACCAGATCCGCGTGACGGCGGGCCACCGGACCGATGCGCGGCGGCAGATCTTTGATCCCGTCGCCATCGCCGATCAGATACGGCTTGAGGTGGGGATACAGTTTGTCCCAGGTCTCCTCCCGGATCGTATTGGTCTGCCGGGAGGCGAATTTCCGCAATGTGTAAAGACCGACGCCGGTGCGGCGCGAGAGTTCATTCAGCGAAAGCGCTTCCACGCAGTTGTCAAACGCTTTGACGATGTCGTTGGTCACTTTTTTCATACCGCTCCATCCGGCTTAAAACAAAATAAAAAACATGCCGATCCCGAAAAACAGCACCGCGCCGGTCAGCAGAATGTTGCGCGACCGCATGACATCGTGCCGCAGCAGGCTGTTGTGCAGTCTGCTGCCGCCCAGCCGGCAATAGCCGCCGGTGTGCGTATAGCGGCGGAGTTTGCCGCGTGCGCGGCGGCCTCTTTCGCGTGCCTGTTCAATGTCATGTGCTGTCATGCCCGGTCTTCCTTTTTTTACCAGAAGAATATACTCCGGCAAACCCCCGAAGTCAAGCCGCTGTCAATGGCTTTTCACTCTTCTTCATCCTCCCGGTGACGGTAAACCGACTGCACCAGCCCCAGAGCACTCATACCGGTCAGAACAAAGGACCCGCCGTAACTGACAAACGGCAGCGGCAACCCCGTGATGGGAGCCAGTCCGATGCACATACCGACATTGATGAAAAAATGCGTAAACAGCATCACCCCCACCCCGACACACAAATACCGTCCGAATGGATCAGAGGCCGTTATACCGGTCCGTAAAATCGTGTAAAACAAAACCATATAGGTCGCAAACAACACCAGACACCCGAGGAATCCGGTCTCTTCGGCGATCACCGAAAAAATGAAGTCGTTGTTGGAAATGGAATACGGCAGAAACCCCAGCAGATTCTGGGTCCCCTGACCGATCCCTTTGCCGGTCCAGCCGCCGGAGCCGACGGCCAGCCGCGCCTGATGGGAATTGTAGCCGCGCCCGGTAATATCCCGTTCCGGGTCCAGAAAAATCAACAGCCGGTCCCGCTGGTAATCTTTGAGCTGCGGTGCGATCCCCGCATAGGCGATCGAGGATTCGCCGGTTTCCGGATCGATCAGCCGGCGGGGACAGAATTCGTTGAGCAGTGCCAGCAACATCACCGCCACCGCCGTCAGGCAGATGATACTGAGCATCCGCCACCGTATCCCCGCCACAAATACGATACATCCCCCCACCGGCACCAGAATCAGCGCACTGCCCAGATCCGGCTGGCGCACCACCAGCAGAAACGGTACCGCCACCAGGGCCGCCGCCATCCCGAGCCCGAAAAGCTGGGAGCGGCGACGCCAGCGGGGACTTCCCTCGGCTTCAATGGCAAACATCCGGCTGGAAAAAAGGGCCGACAGCACCAGGATCACCGCCAGTTTGACAAATTCCGACGGCTGGATCCGGCTGATCCCGGGAATATTGATCCACCGTTGCGCCCCGTAGACCCGGACACCGATCAGCAGTACCAGTACCAGCAGAAACAGACTGAACAGGTAAAAAAGCACCGATGGCACAATCAGTTTGCGGTAATCGTAAAGCGACAGCACCAGAAACGCCACCGTCCCCGCCCCGATCCAGAAAAGCTGGCGCAGGTAGATGGTTTCGGAAAACGCCGTTCCCGCCTGGATCCCGGTGGAGCGGATGAATACGACCCCGAATGTCAGCAGCAATACCAGCGCGCCGACCTGCAGCGCATCAAACCGCCGCAGCCATCGCCATGCTTCACGGAAAAAGCCGCTTTCGCTGTCGTACATCGCTTACAATTCAAATGTCTGATCGCGGCGCGGTCCGACCGAAACGATCCCGATTCTGGCCCCGACCAGTTCGGCCAGCCGGTTGAGATACGCCTGCGCCGCCGCCGGGAGATCATCCCACGATTTGGCACCGGAGGTGGAGGTAAGCCAGCCGGGCATCGTTTCATAGATCGGCTTGGCGGCTTCCAGCACTTCCGCGGATGCCGGCAATTCGGTGGTGCGGACACCATTGATATCGTAAGCCACGCAAAGTTTCACTTCGGGCAGTTTGTCCATCACATCGAGTTTCGTCACCGCCAGCAGATTCACCCCGCTGAGCATGATCGAATACCCGGATGCGACCGCATCGAACCAGCCGCAACGCCGCGGCCGTCCGGTGGTGGCACCGAACTCCCGCCCCTCCTGCCGGAGAGCTTCGCCGGTTTCATCAAAAAGTTCGGTGGGGAACGGACCTTCGCCAACGCGGGTGGTGTACGCCTTGATCACCCCCCAGACATTGCGCACTGCCTGCGGCGGGATCCCCGCCCCCGGACAGGCCCCGCCGGCCACTGTGCTGCTGCTGGTGACAAACGGATAGGTCCCGTGGTCGATGTCGAGCAGACCGCCCTGGGCCCCTTCGCACAGCACCTTCTGACCCGCTTTCAAAGCTGCGGCGATCGTGTAAGCGGTGTTGGCCACATACGGAGCCAGATACGCCGCCGCTTCGGCGACTTTCTGCCATTCGGCATCGAGATCGAGCCGTTCGACACCGGCCTGTTCAAAAAGACGGTTGTATTTTTCACCCTGTTCGCGGAACAGCCGTTCCAGCGAGGCGGGATTGCGCAATTCAATACCGCGGATACCGCAGCGGTTGGCTTTGTCGGAGTACGCCGGACCGATCCCGCGGCCGGTGGTGCCGATCTTGACCCCGGCTTTGCTTTCGCGCAGGGCATCGGCTTTTTTGTGATAGGCAAAAATCAACTGCACCCGGTCGGAGATCTCCAGATTGGAAACGTCGATCCCGCGGGCCGCGAGGGCTTTGAGTTCTTCCATCAGCCCGATGGGATCAGCGACCACACCGTTGCCGACGATATTTTTCACATTGGGCCGGAAGATCCCCGACGGGATCAGGTGAAGCACATATTTCTGGTCTCCGATCTCCACCGTATGACCGGCGTTGTTACCGCCCTGAAAACGCACCACCATATCGACGTCACGAGTCAGAACGTCGATCAGTTTTCCTTTGCCCTCGTCCCCCCACTGGGTCCCGACCAAGATATCTGCCGGCATTTTTCCATCTCCCGGTTAAAACCTTATCATGTAACGCGAAAACATTAATTTACCCCCCTTTCCGGAAAATTCAAACGCAGAATCGCGGCGGGGGTTGCATTAATCCCCGGATCCCGGTATATTAAAGCGCAGAACGATCCATACAGGGAAAACTTGAGGTGCCATTATGATCAACGAAACCACCATGCAACAGGAACTCGAACGCATGGGCGCAGCCGCCGTGCGCGCCAGCCGCAAACTCGCCGTGATGTCCGCCGATGCCAAAGCCGATTGCCTCCGCCGGATGGCGGATGCCCTGATCGCCGACACAGCGGCCATCATCGCCGCCAACGCCGCCGATATGGAGCGCGCCCGCAGCAACGGCCTTTCGGATGCCATGCTCGACCGCCTGCGGCTGGATGATGCCCGCGTGGCCGGTATGGCGGACGGACTGCGCCAGGTCGCCGGACAGAGCGATCCGGTGGGCCGCGTTCTTTCCCATACGGTCCGTCCCAACGGACTGGCCATCGACAAAGTGACCGTCCCGCTGGGGGTGGTGGCCATCATTTACGAATCGCGCCCCAATGTGACCTCCGATGCCGCCGGGATCTGTCTGAAAGCCGGCAACGCCGTGATCCTCCGCGGCGGCAGCGAAGCGTTTGATTCCAACCGCACCATCGCCGCTTCGCTGAACCGGGCCGCCATGGCGTGCGGCATTCCCGACGGCGCGGTGCAGTTGATCCCGTGGACCGATCATGCCGCGGTGTCGCTGATGCTGAAACTTGACCGCTACATCGACCTGGTGATCCCCCGCGGCGGGGAACGGCTGATCCGTACCGTGATGCGGGAATCCACCATTCCGGTGCTCAAACACTACAAAGGCGTGTGCCATATTTTTGTCGATCATCAATGCGACATTGCCAATGCCGTCGCTATCGCGGAAAATGCCAAATGCCAACGGCCCGGCACCTGCAATGCCATGGAAACCCTGCTGATCGACCGCCGGATCGCCGCCGCCTTCATTCCGCCGTTTCTCGCCCGGATGCAGGAACGGGGCGTTGAACTCCGCGGCTGTCCGGAATTCCTCGCATTCGCGCCCGGTGCCAAAGCCGCCGTCGAACAGGACTACTATGCGGAATATCTGTCGCTGATCCTGACGGTCCGGATCGTTTCCGGCGTTGAAGAAGCCGTGGACCACATCAACACCTACGGTTCGCGCCACAGCGAAGCGATCATCAGCAGCGATCAGGCCGATATCGACTATTTCTTTGCCAATGTGGATTCTTCGACCGTTTACGCCAATGCCTCCACCCGTTTCACCGATGGCGGCGAATTCGGTCTCGGCGCGGAGATCGGTATTTCCACCGACAAACTCCATGCCCGCGGCCCCATGGGCGCCGATGAATTGACCTCCACCAAATTCATTGTCCGCGGCAACGGCCAGATCCGTCAGTAACCGCTGACGGCACAAAAAAAACGCACGCCGGTCGGAAGACTGGCGTGCGTTTTTTATTCCCCGGAGGGGTCGATCAGCAGAAGAGTTCCGCGATCTGGACCGCATTCAACGCGGCACCCTTCAGCAGCTGGTCGCCGCTGACAAAGAGATCGAGCCCGCGCTTGTCGCGGCGGGAAACATCCTGACGGATGCGGCCGACCAGCACATCGTATTTGCCGGTGGCATCTTTCGGCATCGGATAACTCTTGGCCGCGGGATCGTCCACCAGCGTCACACCGGGGGCGGCCGCCAGGATCGCCCGGGCTTCTTCCGGCGTGATCTCTTCGGCGAATTCCAGATTCAACGCTTCGGAATGGGCCCGCAGGATCGGCACCCGGACACTGGTGCAACTGACCAGGAGTTCCGGCGCGTGAAGCATTTTGCGGCTTTCGTTGAGCATTTTCAGTTCTTCTTTGGTGTAGCCGTTGTCGCAGAAGGAATCGATGTGCGGGATCAGATTGAACGCGATCTGATGGGCAAATGCCGACGGCGCATATTCTTCACCGGCCAGATACGCCCGGGTCTGGGCTTCCAGTTCCGCCATGCCTTTGGCACCGGCACCGCTGGCCGCCTGATAGGTGGATGCCACCAGCCGTTCCAGTTTTCTGGCGCGGTGAAGCGGGGCAACCGCCACCAGCATGATGGCGGTGGTGCAGTTCGGATTGGCGATCACGCCTTTGTGTTTTTTGGCGTCTTCGGGGTTGACTTCCGGCACGACCAGCGGCACATCGTCTTCCATACGGAACGCGCTGGAGTTGTCGATCATCAACGCACCGGCATCGGTAACGGCCTTGCGGTACTCACGGGAAATATCACTGCCGGCACTGAAAAGCGCAATATCCACGCCTTTGAACGACTCCGGCGTCATTTCCTCGATCCGCAGGGTCTCCCCGCAGAAGAAAACCGTTTTTCCGGCCGACCGGGCCGATGCGAGCAATTTCAGGTTTTTGACCGGGAAATGCCGTTCTTCCAGTGCCTTGACCATTTCCACCCCGACGGCACCCGTGGCACCGGCGACCGCAACCGTAAATCCAGCCATAAATCAAAATCCTCCATTTGAATGAGCTGACGGACAGCATTACATTTGTTGATTATTCAGCCCGCTAATATAATGCCGTTCTTGATTTTTGCAATATCACCGATATATTTTCAACATGAAAAAGCCGACCGAAATGACATGGGATGAATTGACGGAAGCGATCCGTCACCACAATCATCTGTATTGGGATCTGGGTACGCCCGCGATCTCCGATGCCGATTATGATGACTTGATCCGGGAACTGACCAACCGTGACCCGGCCCATCCGCTGTTGCAGGAGGTCCATGCCCCGGCGGTGGCCGCGGGCCGGGAAATCGCCCTGACCGCCCCGATGATGTCGCTGGACAAAGTTTATTCTCTGGAAGATCTGCTGGGCTGGCTCAACCGCACCGTCCGCAACGAAGATGAACCACTGCTGGTGGAGCCGAAATACGACGGCATTTCCTGCCGTTACGCCGATGGTATCCTCATCACCCGGGGCAAAGACGGCCGAACCGGCGAAGATATCACCGACAAACTGCCGCTGATCGAACTGGAATGTCCCGGCTATACCGGTCCGGTCGACCGCCCGGTGCGCGGCGAGATCCTGATCCGGCCCGACCGTTTCCAGGCTTTGCGCCAGACCATCCGCACCCGCGGCAACACCCTTTACAGCAACAGCCGTAATGTGCTGACCGGCCTGATGATGCTGAAAGAAACCACCGCTATCGCCCAGGTCGAACTGGGGATGAAGATCTCCGGTGCGCGGCTTTCGCTGGTGGATTACTCCCTGCATTCCTTTGCCACGACCCCCCGCACCATTGCCGCCGATTGGCCGCAGCTGGTGGAAAAAATTCTGGCTTTGCCATATCCGACCGACGGGATCGTGATCAAACTGGCGGATGCCGCGTTCCGGGTATCGCTTGGCTCCACGGCGCATCATCCCCGCGGCGAAATGGCGTACAAATTCACCAACCGGTCCAAAGAAACCGTGCTGACCGGTGTGGAATGGAGTTTCGGCAAAAGCTGTCTGACGCCGGTGGCCCTGCTGGAACCGGTGGAGATCGGCGGCACCACCATCAAACGCGCCTCCCTGCACAATCTGAAGAATATCATCGATCTCGGACTCGGCATCGGCGATATCGTCACGGTGGAACGCGCGGGCGATGTGATCCCGCATATCACCGCCCGGGCCGACGGGACCGAACACCGCGACCCGGTCATCACCTATTGTCCCGGCTGCGGGACCGCCCTGCAGGAATCGGGCCCGGAACTGGTCTGTCCCAATCCGGATTGTTTTGAAACCCGGCTCTGCTGTCTTTCCGATGCGGTCGGCAAACTCAAGATCGACAATCTCGGCGATGCCACACTGCGGCAGTTGATGACCACCTGTCAGGTCCGCACCCTGCGCGATCTTTTCCGGCTCACCCGGAGCGATCTGGAACGGCTCGACGGTTTCGCCCGGAAATCCGCCGACAATCTGGCAACGGCTCTGGAACAGGCCCGGCGGATGGAGGATTACCGTCTGCTGGCCGCGCTGAACATTCCCCATATCGGGGTCAATATGGCCAAACTGTTACTGCGGGAGCATCCGTTGGCGGAATTGCGCCGGATGTCCGCCGAAAACCTGGCGGCGATCAAGGGGGTCGGCCCTGAACGCGCCGCCGCTCTGGTCAGGGAATTCGCTGTGCAGCAGGATTTTATCAATGAACTGCTGGATGCCGTGACCATGATCGGCAGTTCCGGCACGGACCGGAAACCGACGGTGTGCTTTACCGGCAAAATGCCCGATCGCCGCAGCCGTTACGCCGCGCTGGCGGAAAAGCACGGTTACGAAGCAGTGGACAGCGTTTCCGGATCGCTGGATCTGCTGGTCGCGGCGGACCCGTCGGAACAGAGCACCAAACTCAATCAGGCCCGACATCTGAATATCCGCATTCTGGCACTGGAGGAATTCCTGACTGAATGCGGCGAAGGCACCGCTGCTGACGAACCGGAACAGCTGACGCTTTTCTGACGGCGGCCCGGCACCCCGGTCCCGCCGTCACGCGCCGCCGGTCAGATCCGTTCCTGACGGAAATTCAACGCCGCCGCCACCCCGGCGTAGGCACTGATTTCGCGGCGGAGTTCGCTCGGCACGATCTCGCACGCTTCCAGCATCTGCGGCCAGGTGTATTCCGGCAGGTATTTTTTGATCGGGTCCAGATAAAGATCGCCGATTGCCCACGCGAATGTACCGAGGATCAGTTTTTCGGGGCTGAGCGTGTTGATCAGAATACCGAATGCCTGGGCGTTTTTCCTCGCCATGTCATCCCACACCGCCATGGCCATCGGTTCTTCCATGCGGACCGCTTTTTCGATGGCGACCATGTCGATATCTTCGATCCGGCCACCGGCGATCTGCACGATCGGGTGATCGGGATTGTCTTTCAGCAATTCCTGCAGGGCCAGAGCCGCCGCCCGGCCGCCGCAATAGGCCTCGTAACAGCCGCGCTGGCCGCAGGCGCACTGACGGCCGTTGTTGACCAGCACCATGTGACCGACTTCGCCGCCGCAAAGACTGCGGCCGCGGACCAGCCGTCCGTTGGTGATGACCCCGGCCCCGATGCCGGTGCTCATGGTCAGATACAGAAAATCACGGCAACCGCGACCGGCCCCGAAGAAACCTTCGGCCAGCGCGCCGCAGTTGGCATCGTTTTCAAAACACCCGTCCATGCCGAGCTGTTCGCGGAGAAAATCCAGGATCGGCACATTGCGCCACTTGGGATTGTTGGTGGGCGCGGTCATGATACCGTTCACCGGGTCGGCCGGAAACGGTGCCGAAATGCCGAAGCAGTCGATATCCTGCCGGGTCAGTCCGGCGGCGGCCAGCAGCCGGTCCGTGACCGCGATCATTTCCGGCAGAACATCCTCCGGCCGGGTATCTTTGTTGGGGATGCGCTCGGTACCGATCAATTTGCCGTCGACCGTCGAAATCCCGACTCCGAGTTTGGTCCCGCCGATGTCATAACCGAGAACATATTGCGCCGCCATGAAAACACCTCACTTTTCTTTGAAACAACACTTGTTTTTTCCCGTTTTGTGAATATAATTCTGTAATGCCGTTTTTTCAACCGCCGGAAAGGAGTTTTTGTCTATGATGTTGTCTGTCATTTTAGCTGATGCAGAGTCTACCATCGGAGTTCTTTATGCTTACCAACACAGTGACTGGATGGGCAAAGCCGTTGTACTCGCCCTGGGTTGCCTGTCGGTTTTCTCCTGGACGCTCATTCTGGACAAAATGGGCTCGCTCCGCCGGTCCGACAAACTGTCGGCCCATTTCATCCAGCTGTTCAATGACAATCACGGCAGTTTGATCCGGCTGGCCCGGGAAACCAATGACAGCCCGGTTTCCAACATTTATGCCGAAGGGGTGGACCGGCTGCTGGGTTTTTACGAAGAAGCCATGCCCGATGTTTCTCTGACGGCAGATCTTTTCACCCGGCGCGGCGTTCCGCGGGCTCCGGTCAAATTGACCCCGGTACAACTCGAATCCATTGAAGCGGCATTGGACAACGCGGTTTCTTTCCAGACCCTTCAGTTGGAAAGCGGGATCGGCAAACTGGCAACGATCGTCAGTTTGAGTCCGTTTCTCGGTCTTTTCGGTACGGTGTGGGGGGTCATGATGGCATTCTGCGGTATCGCCATGGCCGGCAAAGCGGACTTTACCGCGCTGGCTCCGGGGGTTGCCGGGGCCCTGCTGACCACGGTGGCCGGGCTGGTCGTGGCGATCCCCGCCATGATCTTTTACAACCACTTGATCAACATGATCCGGCGTCAGACGGTCGATATGGATAATTTTGCCGAATCCTTCATCGCCCAGTTGAAACTGGAACAGGCATCTGCTGATATCGGCCGTCAAACCCCGGTCCAGGAGTAACGCATCATGTCCCGCCGCCGGAAACGCCAACTCTCCCAGCCCGCCGCGATGGACCAGATAAATGTAACGCCGTTGCTCGACCTGGTTTTTCTGCTGCTGATCGCATTCATGCTGACCATGCCGCTCATGGAATACGGCACCAGCATCAATTCCCCGGAAATGAATGCGGGGGCTCTGCCGCAGGACAAGATCCGCATCAATGTTTCCCTGATGGCCGACGGTTCGGTCGAATGCGATGGCAGGATCCTGCCGCACGATGTGCTGTTGCAGCAGTTGGCCAACCGCCGGAGCGAATTGGAAAACGACAATTATGTGGTCCTGCTCCGCGGTGACTCCGCCCAAAGCATCGGCGCGCTGGTCGCGCTGTGGCGCGATCTCAAAAACATCGGTTTGACCAAGATCACACTGGTCACGCAGGCGGAACGGTCCGGACGATGAATCACGACGATCTCCCATCACGCGGGGACTGGGAAAAACAGCGTCTCCGCCGGATATATATCGGCTCGATAATCGGGCATATCATTCTTGTGCTGCTGCCGGTGGCAGCACTGTGGCTGGACAGCTGTTTCGGCCGGGAACCGGAGATCATCGAATCCATCAACATCGAAGAACTGCCGTCGGTCGGTCCGGAGGTCGCACCGGAGACCACCCGTCTGCCGCCGACCGAAGAAGAACCGGAACCGGAACCCCAGCCGATCCCGGAACCCCAGCCGGAGCTCCCGACCCCGGTCGCAGAACCGGAAGTCGCACTGCCGGAGGTGCCGACCACCGTTGCCGAACCGGATCTGGACCTGCCGAAACCGCCGAAAAAGGTTTCTGTCAAAGAACCGATACTCAAACTGCCGCCGGTACCCAAGACCCGGGAATTGACCAACAAACCTCCCAAAAAACCGCCGACCAGCCGCAACAAAAACGAACTGGTCCCGATCGGCAACAAAAATACCGCCCAGCGGCACGGCCAGACCCCGTCCAACACGGCTCAGGGCGGCCCGGGGCAGAACGATCGCTACACGGCTGTGCTGTCCCAGTTTCTGAAGGTGAAATGGCAGGAATATTCGCCGTCGCTGGCCAATTTGCGCGATGATGCCACGGTCGGAGTCAAACTGGTGATCTCGCCGGAGGGGCGGTTGATCAGC
>JAFQLP010000141.1 GCA_017414565.1 Lentisphaeria bacterium
ATATTGGGGGTGTCGGTGGAATAGGTGGTCGCCACCATTGAAAAGCCGAGCAGCCACCACGGCATGGAGCGGCCGCCGAGAAAGAACTCTGCTTCATTGCGGCTGCCCAGTTTTCCGGCGGCGATCCCGATCGAAAGGGTGACAGCAAAGAAAAGTCCGACAAAGATCCAGTCGATGGGAAGCATTTTTTTCCTTTCCTGTAAAAGCTCTTCTGACTGAAACGATCCGGCATCTCCCGGCCGGATCACAAGCGTATGATCGTTGGTAATATATACGCGATTGATCAAAAAGCAATTACCGCCGCCCCTCCTCACGCCCACCTGATGTTCCTCCTGCCGGAATATCCCCCCGACCGGATGGGTCCACTCTTGTATTTTGCCGCTGCCGGTGGTAGATTAGAGCGGTATTTCATCCGGGTTCCAACCGCAACTGCAAGGAATGGCAAAAATGTGTAACACGATCAGCAATCCCGCCCCCACTGTCCCGCCTCCGTCCATCACCCCGGCCTCCCCGGCCCCATCCATCCTGATTACCGACATTGCGGCGGCGTGCGGCATCGGCGAACCGATCCGGACTTCGACCGATACCGGTTCGGTATGGCGCAAAATGGATTACGAAACCATGAACGGCATCCGCGGCACCATGATCTTTGCCCCGACCTGCGGCCACGCCGAACCGTTACGGATGTCCCTGCCGGTGTGCGGCCGCTGCCGCATCTATCTGGGGATCGCCGCCTACGGCAGCAAAGCCGGGCTGTTCCTGCGTCTGGGAAATGAAACGGCATGGCGCAGCATCCGGGGGGACCACACCGACTATTTCCCGGAAATCCTGGAATATTTCTACCGGGAAGCGGATCTTGACGGCTGTGATCTTTTTATCAAACGCTATCCGGAGATCTCAAGTCTGGCCTGGGTCCGGCTGGAACCGGTCGCCTCGCCGCCCCGCCCGGCCGTCCCCGCCTTTGAAACATTGATCACGCAAGACGGCTACAATACGGCAACATTTGAAGATTATCTTGACAAAATCGAGCCGTTGAAAGAAATCCGGACCGGTAAATTCTTCTTCTGTTTCGCCCAGGGCGATTCCTGTCTTCACCACCCGACCCGGGTGGGGACCCACGGCTGCCGCGGCACCACCGACTTCGGGCGGCAGATCGACCGGGATATCGTTGAAGCAGTGGCGGACTTGACCGCCAAACACCCGGATTTTATTCCGGAATTGATCCGGGAGGTCCACGGCCGGGGCATGGAGTTTCACGCCTCGGTCCGCACCGGGGCCTTTTATCTGCCGGGGTTCCCGTTGCGTTCCGGCTTTTTCATCGACCACCCGGAATACCACTGCCGACTGCGTAACGGCACCGAGGTGGAACGGGTAAGCCTGGCGATCCCGGAAGTGCGGCAGCATTTTCTGGCGTTGTTCCGGGAGATCATGTCATTCGATTGCGACGGGCTCCATCTCATCCTCAACCGGGCCCTGCCGTTTGTGCTGTTTGAACCGGCTTTCTGTGAACGCTTTGAGCAGCGGTATGGGATATCCCCGCTGACCCTGCCCGACGACGATGCCAGAATCATGCAACTCCGGCAGGAAATCGTCACAGACTTCATGCGCGATGTCCGCGCCATGCTGGATGAATGCGGGGCGGCCCGGAGCAGACACCTGCAGTTGACTTTGACGGTTCCCGCCACCGGCGAACGCAACCTTTTTTTCGGTCTGGATCTGCGTCTGCTGGCAACCGCCGGTATCGTTGACAATATCACGGCCGACGGCGCATTGCTGACCCGTTACCACGATGAACATGTCAGCAACATCGACTTTGATTACTTCCAGCAGGCCGTTCAGGGGACCAACTGCCGCTGGTATCCCCGCGCGCCCGGCCGGACGGAAGAACTGACGCCATTCATCCGCCGGGCCTTTGCCAGCCACGCCTCCGGTGTACTTGTATGGGACGGGTGCGAATCCGCCATTCCCCGCGCGGAGTATTGGGAAGCCCTGACCGATCTCATGCACCATCCGGATTCCGCTGCGGCGGACTACCCGGTCCGGCGGCTTTTCCCGCTGCGCACGCTGGACGGTCTGGATTGGGACCAATACACCCCGCACAACGGTTTCTGACCGCGCGGCGAACCGGACGGTGCTTGCTTTCCGGCAAAAAAGCGACATATTATAATAAGGGCATTGCTGGCTGTGACCGGAGATGACTTTTGAAAAACAGTAGCGCAGTTCACCTTTCATACAACCACCGTTTTTTTGACAAAACCGGTATTTTTCTGCTGCCCGTCCTGCTGTTTCCGGTCTTCCTGCTGCTTTCCGGCATCCTGCCGGGGAATGCTGCGACCGCCGTGCCGGCCCCCGGTACCGCGGCCGGAGAATGTCTGGTTCAGGAGATCCTGCCGGACGATCCGGACCATGCACCGGGCAGTTTTTATCATACCCGGATCACACGCGCGCCGGTCCATAAACGGCCGGTATCGCGGCGGCAGTACCGGCATTGTCCGCTGTCGGCCACCGCGGAAATCTCCCGGATCAAACAGGTGATATCCGCCGAAAAAGCAACCTTTTTCCGTTGCTTTCAGCAATCCCATCACCGCTCAAGCCCCCCCCGATACACACCATTTGTCCGGGCCGGCCCCGGCATCCCGGACGGCGTTATTGGCTGACCTTGCGGACTGCCCCTGTTTTTTCGGGACCGCCGGTCGGCAGCACCGGTACGCGCCGGGAAAAAAACGGCCATATCCACCTGTGCCGCGGGAAATGAACGGCTCATTGCCGCCGGAAAAGATCCCTGCCCCGGTTGTACCGCTGTGATGATGTAAAAAATCAATTTTTGTTCAGGAATCGTGTATCATGTTTGTTGTTTTGTCTTTTGCGGCAGGCCTGGCCCTGCTTTATTACGGTGCGGATTATCTGGTCAAAGGCGGTGCGAATATTGCCTTGAAATTGAAGATCCCGCCGCTGGTGATCGGTCTTACACTGGTCGCATTCGGCACCAGTGCGCCGGAATTGGTTGTCAGTGCGGATGCCGCCCTCAAAGGTCTGGGCGATGTCAGTCTGGGCAATATTGTCGGCTCCAACATCTGCAACATCGCGCTGATCCTGGGGGTGTGTGCGGCGATCACGCCGCTGCGGGTCAATCCCAAACTGCTGAAATTTGATATCGGCATCATGATCGCGGCCGCCGCGGTCCTGCTCGGCTTCTACGCCATCAGCCGTGGTGTCAACCGCTGGGAGGCGGGATTCTTTCTGCTTGCCGGTACCGCTTACACCGTCTGGCGTTTCTTTTCCGCCCGGAAAGCGGATACGGCGGAAACGGAAGAACTGCCGGACCTCACATGCGGTCTGCTGCTCTCCGCGGTCATGGTCATCGGCGGTTTGGCCGCATTGATCGGCGGCGCAAAACTGTTTGTCAACTCCGCCATTGCCATCGCGCAGTGGTGCGGGGTTTCGGAGGCCGTGATCGGGCTGACGGTGGTGGCCATAGGGACCAGCCTGCCCGAACTGGCGACTTCGGTCGTTGCTGCGATCAAAAAAGAGCAGGATATTGCCATCGGTAATGTCGTGGGATCAAACATATTCAATATTCTGGGCATCCTCGGCGTTGCCCCGCTGATCCAGCCGATCCGGGCGCAGGGCATCAGTTATGTGGATATGATACTGATGTTGGCTGTCAGTATCCTGCTCTACCCGATCATGAAAAGCGGCATGAAAATCAGCCGCCGCGAAGGCATCGTATTATTGGCGATTTATGTTGCCTACACGATATTCCTGATCGCCCAGTAGGGGCCTGCGACATTCTGCCGGCCGTGCCGCCCGATCAAGCCCGCCAAACGGGGCGGGCGGCATCATTCCGCCGTGTACTGCGCGGATAACCGGATCCCATCCGGCGCGGGGAGCGCACCGGCATATTCCAGATCAAAATAATGGCGGTCGCCGTTCTGCCGCATGAGCCGCAGACAGGCGGCATTATCGACCACCCCGCGCCCGATGGGAACCATCCGGTAATGGCGGCCATCCGGCATGGGAACGGTGTGGGGAGCGGGTTCGGCAAAGATCTCCCAGTCTTTGAGATGCACCAGATCGATGGCGGAAGCAAGTTTCCGGTACGCCCCGATCACATCTTCGGAAACAAAATGATTGCCGGTATCAAAGGCGATCTTCAGACCGGGGACCCGGGTCACCGCATCCAGCAGTTCATCAGAGGTGACAAAGGGACTCCATGCCGCATCCATCAGAAAACTCTCGATGCAAATGGCGGTCTGACAGGTTTTGCCGAACGCCACCGCCAGCGACAACGCCTCCAGCCACCGTTTGCGGCTTTCATGGCGGTCGATACCGGGTTGCCCGAAGGTGGGCAGCATGACCCGGCCGGTCTCCAGAAAAACCGCATCCTCCACGGCTTGTTTGGTGGCATCCAGCCATTGTGCAAGAGACATCCCCGGGGTGTGTATGCTGTTGAAAAAGGTATGGCAAATAGCCTTGACCTGATAATCGGCGCACATCGACCGGATATCATCGAGCGATACATTGAGTGTCCGCAGATTGAAAAAATCGATCCCGGCGATCCCATTGGCGCGGGCAAATGCGAACATGCTTCTGACGGTGGTTCCCGGTTCGGCGAGATACCCGGCACTCATGATCGCTGGCTTCATATTTCCCTTACCTTTCCATCACATTTCCGGCGTATCATCCGGTGAACCGGCAATGCTGTCGTAAAGGGTCATCGCCGGCAGCAGAGGGTTGTTGCGGAAAATGCAGCGGGGATCGATCCCGAGGTGATGCAGCAAAATGATGCCGATGAACATATTGCCGTATTCGTTGACATGCATGGGATCGTGCAGCAATTCATAGCGCAGGGTGTTGGCGGGAACGGCATTGAAATATTTGTTCTGATCCACCAGAAACACCTGATTGCGGCTGGCGGCCTCCCGGATCAACTCCATGTAACGCGGGGCCATCGCCGCCCGCTCCGGCTCCATAGCGGCAAGATCCATTTGGTAATAGGTCTGGAGGATGGGGACGGCTCCCAGTACGCGGACGCCGGCAACGATCTGATCGAGATTGGCGGCGAATTCCTCTTCCGGCACAAATTTGGCGGGGGCGGGATTGCAGTCATTCCCGGCAAAGGTAATGACGACGATATCGGGGTCGAAAGAAGCCACATCACGATCGAAACGGGCGAGTCCTTCGCGGGTATTGTTCCCGCTGTAACCGGCATTGATCAGGTGGAATTTTCTGCCGTAAACCGCAAGGATACCGACTTCGAGGACATCGCTCCAGTGGCCGCCCGGCATATAGCGTTCGGTATTGGATGCACCGAAAACCACCACCCGGAAATAATCTTTTGATTTCATTTTTTCGATGGCTTCAACACAAAGTGGGGTACGGATCTTATCTGCCATAAAAGATCTCCTCTGATGCGGTGTGATATTCTGCGTTATCATAACTATACAGTGTGCACCGGTATTTGTCAATTTCCCGGCATCAACGGCAGTGCCCCCCGACCGCCCTCCGGCATCATATTTTACGGGCCGTCAAACCACGAAGATATTTTTTGTGAAACGACAGTATCATTTTTATCAAAAACAACTTCATACCCATCCCGGCCGTCCGGCACAGCCATAAAACGGGCCGTTTGATAACCTCCTATTGCGGGGGCGGGATCGATGGATCTATGAAGCATTTTGCGGCATTGCCGCAAAATATGAAGCGCACCTTCGGTACATGAAGCGGCACTGCGTGCCATGAAGCGAAGCCTTTTCAGGCTTCATGTTTTTTTGCTCAAAAATGCTTCTCGGGGATTGCCTTCATTACATTCAGGCTATCCCGCATTTTTGGCATAAAAATGGCGGCAGGAAAATTTTATCCTCCCCGCCATTCTGAAACGCATTTTTGAGCTTGAAAACTCAGAATTTTAATGTGAAATGAAATTCTAAAAATCGCTTCACTTTCTTCAGGAAACTCAGAATGCTGGATTTATCGGCTTTTTCCGGAAAGTTTTATCACTCCGAAATCTGATTTTTTCAACCCGAAATCTGATTTTCTCAACCCATCTATTGGACCTTCTTGCAAAACAATGTGCTTGGGAAGATATCCATCTTTACTTATATGGAGTTTTCTTTCGGTAACACAAAGCCAATCCGGAGAAGGATAATGACCAGGAGAGCCGATATAAACTATATAATGCCATTGCGTGGGAACTTTTGTTTGAAAGCAGCCGTTTTTATCACTTATGGCAAATTCAGAATATTGATTTTCTGCCTTGATTATATAAGTAATTTTAACTCCACATATACCCTTGCCGGAACATTCATCTACTATTTGCCCTCTGATTGCCGGAGCAACTTCGGTTGTATGTGGTATAATAAGACAACCTGACATGAATAATGAGAGAAACAACAGCAAAATGTTGATAAAAACAAACTTAAATCCCCTTTTCACTTTTCATCCCCTTTTGCCGTATTGATGGATCTTATCAGCATCACCCGGATTTGAGAACAAACATCATCCAATTCCTGATAGTTTGCTTCATCAATATAATTAGTTTTCAGCAGAAGTTCCAGCCAATAACTTGTTTCGTTGGCTTCTTTGAGGGCAATTTGCAGTTTTGCGATAAAGTCCGGTTTTCCGTGGGCATATTGCGCTTCGTGTATATTAGCACCAATGCTGGTTCCGGCTCTGCCGATTTGATTGGAAACGATCGTTTCGTGCTGACTTTTCAACGATTTTACCAGATTGAGAATTTGAACAGCAAAGTCAACAGAGAGAGTACGTAATTTGCTTTCAGCCATAAGATTATCTCCTTTTCGGAGTTAATATGGCATTGGTTAGAGTTTTTTCAAGGCGGCTTGCCGCCGTGTAAGCGAAGCGCAGTAAAACAGGAACGCCATCCTTACTCCCGCAGGGAGCAAACTTCATCCGGCTTCATTTTATTACGCCGTGACAAGCAAGTGGAGCGTAGCGGAACGTCTTCACAAGAGAGCGAAGCGAACGACTTCATCCACCTTCGCACAAGGCTACGGTGGACAAGCAAGCAAGGCTTCTCTGG
>JAFQLP010000142.1 GCA_017414565.1 Lentisphaeria bacterium
CATGTCGGCGATCCGGTCAACGTGCTGTTCCACACTGCAGATGCCCAGTTCTTCCGCCCGCGATGTGTTGCCGAATCCGACCAGCGGGCAGGGGGGGCGGCCGCTCTGGGAAAAATACCGGATCACGCCCGCGGCCACGGCATCGTTGTTGCAGAGGAACGCGTCCGGTACCGGATCGCCGGATTCAAAAAGCATGCGGGCTGCGCTTTCGCCTGCCTCCCTGGTTGGGATGTCGCGGATGATCCATGCCTGACGGATGGGCAGTTCGTATTTGGCCAACCGATCCAGACAGCCCTGCAGACGGTCTTCGCTGGTGGGCGAATACAAGCCGCCGATGTAGGCGATGTTGCGGCAGCCGATGCGGACCAGATAATCGACCGCGGCGCAACTGCCGGCGTATTCGTCGCAGACCACGCTGGGAATGTTGACATTGTGGATGTTGTAGTCAAAAAAAGTGACGGGCAGCTGCAACTTGCTGTAGGCTTCCAGACACAACGGGTTGGGTACGGCCACAAGCGCGGCAAACCCCTGTTCCCCGATCTTTTGCAGGATATCGTTTTCTTTGGCGTGGGAACCGTTGGAAATATGCACCGTCAGGTGCAGATTCTGGTGGTAAAGACGGTTCTCCAGCAGCGCGAGGATGCTGAAGTAAAACGGGTCACTGTTGGGCAGCAGCAGAGCGATCGCGGCCGGTTTGGCGGCATCGCGGGGACGGGGACCGACGAATCTGCCGCGGCTGGGGATGGCATGGATGATGTTGTTTTTTTCCAGGACCTGCAGGGCTTTCCGCAATGTCAGGTGGCTGCAGTTGAGCATTTCGGCAAATTTCCGCTCCGGCGGAAGCATGTCGCCGCGGCGCAGCCGGCAGGACACGATCATATCTCTGATCCGCTCGGCCAGTTCCTGGTATTTTTGAGGTCGCCCGTTGTTCATGCCATCTCCTGTTTCTATGATGGGATAATATAGCGCTATAGAGCCTCTTTTTCAAGAAAAAACAGAATTTTTTCGCCTGTTTGCCGGTGAAATCTTGTATTGGCGGACGGGGCGCTATAGAGTTTAGCAGAAGTGTAGCGGTTCGTGTTGTGCCGGGAAATGGGGGGGCGGATTTTTCAGGTTGCAGCAGGAATCAAAATGCGGGTGCCACCGCTCAATCGTGGCAGGAGGTGACTGTTTCCGGCAATAAAAAGTATCACAAGCACCAGTTGAGGCAATGTTGTTCCGCAGATGAGTCAAAAAAGTGACAGGGAGATAAAAAACTGAAATGAAAAAGCATTTTACACTGATTGAACTTCTCGTTGTGGTGGCGATCATCGCCATCCTTGCTGCCATTTTGCTGCCTGCTCTGGGGCAGGCTCGGGAAAAAGCCAAAACGACCAGTTGCGTCAGCAATTTGAAACAGCATGGTCTGGGGGCCCAGTTGTACGCGGCGGATTATGACTATTATCCGTGTATGAACCGGGGCTATATCGGCGGTACTCATCTTGAATTCGCCGGTTGGAAAGGCAGTATCGCTCCTTATCTCGGCGCAGTCAAGCCGACGACGACTTCGGAAGAAGCAATGGAGCTTTTCAGCACGGGTATTTTCCTCTGTCCGGCGTTCCGCGAAGAGATCGTCCCCAATGCCAAATACCGTCCTCATGAACAGGCAACATCGGGCAACCGCAAGAGTTTGCTCTTCGGCGGCGGCTACGGTTACAACTACGGTCAGGGCATGGGCATGGGCTACATCTCCGAAAACGGTCAGTCCCGCGGCTGGGTCAAACCCAATCAGGTGACGATCCCCAGCGAAACCATCTTTACCGGTGACGGCTGCGATAATCCCGATAAAGTCGGCGTGCGCTATATTCAGGCTTTGAGCGTGATGTATGTCGGACATGAACCCTTCCGCCACGGCGGCAAACAGATGTGTGTCAGTTGGGCGGACGGTCATGCCACCGCCGAAAGCGTTTACACGATCAAGCAGGGCAAAGACAGCATCATCAATGATAAAGTCCGCGCCGATAAAAACCGCTACTACTATTTCCGCGAAAAATAATACTGTCTGCCGGCCGGCCGCTCCGGGGGTGATCCGGGGCGGTTCCGAATGGCGG
>JAFQLP010000143.1 GCA_017414565.1 Lentisphaeria bacterium
GTTTTTCCAGTTGCGTTCCGGTCGGGTGCGGTTTATATTTCCCCTTAAACCGGAATTTTTGATCAGTCCTGAAAGGAGGAAAACATGAAATTCACCAAACTGGCGACCGGCTGGATCACCACCGAGTCCAAACCGACCTATCACGGATGGCCGACCTTGTGCGTACTTTCCGACGGCCGTCTGCTGGCGGCGGCATCCGGCGGACGGGAACGGCACATCTGTCCTTTCGGGCGTGTTTACCTCTATGAATCCTGCGACGGCGGCTGCACTTGGAGCGAACCGCGCATCCTGACCCAAGGACCGCTGGATGACCGTGACTGCGGCATTGTGGAAGCGGCCGACGGTTCGATCCTGATCAATTACTTCACCAGCATCGCCTTTACCCGGGAAGTCGCCAACGGGGTCCCGCCGAGCTGGCAGCCCGCCATGGACTCCATCACCCTCGAAACGCTCCGCAAAGAACACGGTTTCTGGATGATCCGTTCCACCGACGGCGGCAAGACCTGGTCGGAAAAATACGCCGTGCCGGTCAACAATGTTCACGGCCCCACCCTGCTCAACGACGGCTCGCTGATGTGGATCGGCCGGGAACGCGGCCATTTTATCGACAATTCCTGCATGGGGCTCCGGGTGAAAGCGTTCCGCTCCACCGACAACGGCCTGACCTGGGAACTGGTGGCCACCATGCCGGAGGTCCCGGGGCAGGATCAGCGCACCTGGCACGAAGTCGATACGGTGCAGATGGAGGACGGGCGGCTGATCACCCAGATCCGCAACCAGTATGCCCAGACCTGCATTGCCGATATCGCCACCTGGCAGACCGAATCCTTTGACCTGGGCCGCACCTGGCGTCCGTACCACGAAGTCAGCCGTTGTTTCCCCACCGATCTGGTGCGGCTGAAAGACGGTCTGGTGGTGATGACCGGCGGCTGCCGTCAGAAACCCTACGGCATCCGGTTCCGGGTCGGTCCGGAGATCCCGGTGCGTCACTGGAGCGATGAAATGATCCTCAGCGACGACGACATCTCCTACGATTCCGGCTATCCCTCCACGGTCCAGCTGCCGGATGGCACGCTGGTCACGCTGTGGTACTCCATCCATCCGGAACTGAAGATCGCCCAGCTCCGGTGGCTGAAATGGAAACTGGACTGAAATCAAAAACCTCTCGATAAACCAAGGAGATTGCTATGTCAAAAATCCACTTCCGCGGCATCATGCCGGCGTTGATCACCCCGCTTACGGCCGATGGCAAAGTCAACGCCGCCGCCGTCAAAGCCCTGATGGACGACAATTACGCCAAAGGTGTCACCGGCTTCTATGTTACCGGCGGCACCGGTGAAGGTCCGCTGCTGTCCGCCGCCCAGCGCAAAGCCATGGTCGAAGCGGCGATCGAAGCCAATGCCGGGCGCGGCAAAATCATCGTCCACACCGGTTCCATCAATGCCGATGAAGCGATGGATCTGACCGTTCATGCGGACCGTGCCGGTGCCGATGGCATCTCCAGCGTGCCGCCGTCGTTCTATTTCCGCTACACGCTGGAAGAAACGGTGGATTATTACAAAAAACTGGCGTCGAACACCTCGCGTCCGGTCATCGTGTATGCCAACCCCCAGAGTGCCACGGGGGTGGATGTCAACGCCGTGCTGGAACAGCTGCTGCCGATCGGCAACATCTGCGGGGTCAAAGACACCCGCGCCAATTACTACCTGCTCTGGCAGCTCAAACAGCTTGCGGGCGGCGACATCAATGTGATCAACGGCCCCGATGAATCGCTGCTGTGCGGTCTGATGATGGGGGCCGACGGCGGGATCGGTTCGACCTACGGCCTGATGCCGGAAAAATATGTCAAACTCTACAAACACTTCTGCGCCGGTGAACTCGAAGAAGCGCGCGCCATGCAGAGCCGGATCAACAAAATCATCTCGGTGCTGTTGGGTTACGCCAGGCCCACGGTGATCACACCGGTCAAAGAAGCGTTGATGCTGTGCGGATTCGCGGCGGGCGACGCGCTCTATCCGGCCAGTCCCTTTACGGCGGAGACCCGGGCCATGTTCAAAAAAGACATGGAAAAGGCCGGGTTCGTTTTCCCGGCCTGACCGGTCCCCCGGCAATCGAAAAAATCCATAGAGGCTGTTGCCAAACCTCAAAAAAGGTGAGCAACAGCCTTTTTCTTATTGTTTGCGCTGAATATTTTCAAATAAGGTGTCTTTCCCGCAAAGCCATTTGGCAACAACTTTTTTTTGGGCTCAACGCAGGGGAAACATCCGGGTTTCGCACGCTTCGTTGAGTTGTTCGCGGAAGATCCGCGGCGACCGCCCCATGATCCGCCGGAAGAGGCGGCTGAAATAGTATTCATCCTGGAATCCCAACCGCCGGGCGATCTCCCCCACCGGGGCATCGGATGTAAAAAGCAGATTCCCGGCGGCCCGCATTTTCTGATCCAGCAGATAATGGTACGGGGTCATGCCGGTTGCCTGCCGGAAGATCCGGATCGTCTGGGCCGGAGAACGACGGGCCTCCCGCGCGATCGCCGCCAGATCCGGCATGGGTTTGTAGAGATGTGAATGCAGAAAATCCCGGAGCCGGGCGGGAATATTGTCCGTTTCGTCGTCGGCAGGCTGCGGCTTGAACGCCGCCAGAGAGCGGATGATCCGATGCACCTGAAACTCCATGAACCGCAACTGTTTTTCGGGGGGCAGCAGCCGCAATATCTCGATGCTTTTTTTGATGATCGCCCCGCATTCGTAGGCGTGCCGGAAATGCCAGACCCCGGCGATCCCGTAAGCCTCCAGCAGAGCCATCGGCAAAGCCCCGCCCAGATTGAACCAGTGTTTGACCCACGGGTGGGAGGCGGAACTGGCGTAACTGTGGTCCGACCACGGCGGGATAATATAAACATCGCCCGCCTGCGGGGTAAAAACCGCTCCGCCCAGCCGCAAAGTCCCGCTGCCGCGCTCGACATACTCCAAAACGAGCATGGGAAACCCACTCCGGCGGATTTGATAACTACCGTCGCAATAAGATGTTCCGGCAAGCAGCAGGCTCAATGGATCGTACCGCGATGATTCCGGAAAATAAATGATGTCTTCTTTCGTTGCCATAACAATAAAATAACCCCTGAAAACAAAAAAACAAACCAAAATGCGCATATTGTCCAACAAAAAAGTCAATATTGTACTTTTTTTTACAGACATACGGCGATATTGTACGCGAAGAAACAGGCGGATCGCACCTCATTTTCAGGTAATCCGCCCGGTTGAATCGATGTTCTTTGAAAGCGGCGATAGTAAGGAACCGTCCGGAGGTTTGAAAGGAGGATTTTTTACCGCCCGGCACCTGATCCGCCCGATCCAATGTTCTGTACCAAAGCAGTCAAACAAAACAGAAAAACAAGGAAAGATTTTTATGGCTGACTATTATGTGATGTTCAATGGTACCCAGTACGATGTCGAATCCTACAGTGCCGGTCTGACCAAGGCCAAGGAATTGGGCCCGGAGGCTGTCCTGTACATCAACGCGCCGCTCGGGGGTTCCGGTCGTTTGAATATGAATTGCGTCAAAATGGTCTTCACGGCCAATTCCTCCTACAACAACACCATCTACGCCGGTATTGGCAGCGGCACCACTGAACTCGGCGCCGATATCACCATCGAAGGCGGCTCTTTCTCGGACTACGTTGTCGCCGCCAACTCCGGCGGCACCATGACCGGCGACTCCGTCCTGAACCTCAATGGTGGTAACCTCACCTACGTCGTTGCCATTCAGGGCGGCACTTCCGGCAATATCACCATCAACCTCAATGGCGCCACTATTGCCCAGAACTTGTCGTCCTTCGCCCGTGCCAATGGCTCAGTCATTGACGGCGACCTCACCTACAACATCTCGGCCGGCAGCACGAAGTTTTTGTGGGCCGTCGGCGGCTACGGCGGCCAAAGCGGTACCATCAACGGCAAGGTCGTTGTCAATCTCTCCGGCGGTACGATCCAGCAGCGCATCCAGACCACCTACAAGAGCCCGGCCTCCACGATCAATGGCGGCGTGTGGTACAACCTGACCGGTGGTGTGGTCGGTCTGCATTATATCTACGGTACCGGCGAAAGCTCCAGCGAAGTCGTGAAGGGCGGCGTGCATATCCTCGTTGACGGTTTCTCCGACGGCTCCGCCTGGATCATCGGTGCCATGACCGGCAAAACCGATGGCGTTGACATCACCATGAAGTCCGGTCTGGTCAACATCCTGACCGGCGGTACTTGGAACGGTTCCCAGGAATACGATGTCAACATCACCATGGAAGGCGGCGCCACCTCCTATATCACCGGTGCCAACTATAATCCCTCCACTCTTACCGGCGATGTCACGATCAACGTGAGCGGCGGTACCATCACCAACACCTTCAACGCGGCCGGTAACAAAGCCGGTTCCGTGCTGAATGGTGATGTCGTCGCCAACATCTCCGGTGCCACCACCGTCATCAACACCACCAGCGACTTCAACATCTCCGGTTCCGGTACGCAGGTCGGTAACGCCACCCTGAACATCTCCGACGGTTCCATCGGCGGCACCATCAGCGGTCTCGGCAAGCGCAACACCGGCAGCATCACCGGTAACATGACGCTGAACATCTCCGGCGGTACCTTCACCAACGAAACCGCCATCCTCGGCGTTGGTAAGATCTGCACGGGCGAAGGTGCCGGCGCGTACGGCGATCTCGAAATCAACATCACCGGCGGTGCTTTCGATGGCAGCATCTTCCTGCTCGGCGGCGCGGTCGTCCAGATCGGTAACGCCAGCCTGAACATCGGCGAAGTCTCCATCGGCGGCAGCGTCTATGCCGGCTCCTGCGGCTGGACCGAGGATGAAGAAGTACTCATCGGCTACATCGAAGGCAGCCAGAGCATCACCGTTGACGGTGCCACCATCGGCGGCGTGCTCTCCGGTATCGGTACGGCTGAAGTGGAACAGGGGCTGGAAGAAGCCACCTCCACCCTCGCCGTCGGTTCCAAGGGCGTCACGGTTTCCGATATGGTTGCCAACTTCACCAACATCACCATCGCGGCCGGCGGTTCCATCAAAGCCGGTGCGGTCGTGGCGGCTGCCATCACCGCCACTGCTTCCGCTGAAGACGGTGCCTATCTGCTGGCCTCCGGTTTCGCGGCGCAGGACAGCGTGATCACCGTTGTCAACGGCGGCGGCAGCACCATCGGTACTGTCACGCTCTCCGAAGCCGTCACCAGCGGCAGCTTCAATGTCGGCAGCGATGCCTACACCGTGGCGATCTCCGACAGCAACCTGTACCTCACCAAGAACGCCGATGTTCCGGTCGGTCCGATCGAACCGCCGGTCGTCGAATCCAAGTTCACCGCTGATGTCGTTCTGACCATCACCGACACCACCCACGCCTACTTCGGCGCGACCGGTGCCTGGAAAGTCATGGATGACCAGAAGATCGTCTGGCAGGACCTCTCCACCCTCTCCGGCGATTATCAGATCCTCGGTTTGGGCAAGACTGCTGCTGACAAGGCCATGAGCGACGTCTATGTGTACAGTGCCTCCAACAAGTACATCGGCGCCTATGTCACCGATGCCAACGGCGCAGTTGCCGGTTTTGAATCCA
>JAFQLP010000003.1 GCA_017414565.1 Lentisphaeria bacterium
CGGAGGACAGGAGCATCCGGCTTCGGTGGCGTTGCCACTCTACGCCGGGACAAGAGCATCTTCCACGCTATTCTGAAGCCGACGCCCGGCCCCGTCGCATGGCCGCTGTTGCGACAACGGAGCAACAGCATTTATTCCGAAGCCGACGCTCGGCCCCCGATCAAGCACGCCCAACGAGGCGGGCGCGACATTCCGAAGCCGACGCTCGGCCCCGATCAGAGGAGGCACGGCTTTTTTGTCTTTAAATGTCAGTAAAATATTAAGCAATAACATGTCAGTCAATCAGAAAAAGGAAAGGATTTGATCATGGCCGACTTTTATGTGGTGTTCCAAGACACAACTTACGAGGTGGCGACATTCGACGATGGTATCGCCAAAGCAAGAGAACTCGGCAGCGGGGCTGTGTTTTATGTGAACGCGCCCATCGGCGCGGATAACGCTTATGCCGCCGATGTGAATACCGTATTTGCACTCGCTGAAGGCAAAACCATTGCGCGCCTCTTTGCCGGTGCCGAAAGCACGGCAGTTGCCACTTCCCATGTAACCGTTACCGGCGGCACCTATTCTTTTGTCTTCACCGGCGGCCATAAAGAATCGGGAACCGTCGCCAACAGTACGCTCACCTTCGCAGGAGGGCGTGTCAGCAACATGCTCCTTGCCGGCGGCTGGTCGGTAAACGGCGGCACGAGCATTGTGAATGTGACTGGCGGCACGATCAGTTCGCTTTCCAGTGCGCCCTATGAAGTTGGCGCCGTGCAGGATGAAAGCACGATCAATATCTCCGGCGGCATCATTGCCACCTATGCCGGGGTGCGGGTCCGCGGCCGGGTGAACAAGGCGACCGTGAACATGACCGGCGGGACCATTACCGGGGACCTCATCGCCGGTGTCGGCAATTCCGCCCGTGGCTCGGTCGGCACCAACACCATTACGGTCTCCGGCGGTGTCATCAACCGGGTCTTCGGCGGCGGCAACAATGGGTCCGACCCCGGAAGCAGCAAACTCGGCTCGATTGAGAACAGCAACATTATTCTCAAGGGCGGCACGATCGTCACTCATATTTACCTCGGCAGTGCCGGCAACTATGCGGGGACTACCGGAAATGTTTCGCTTTCGGTCCAGGATAACGCATTGATCAAAGGCAGCATATACGCGGGCAACTTCGGCGGTCTGGGCACCCTCGGCAATGTTACTGTTAAGATCTCCGGCGGTACAATCCTCGGCAATGTGTATGCGGGCAGTGCCGGCGGCAGCAATGCAGTCGGCAATATTGATCTGCATTTTAATGGCGGCACCATTGTCCGCACCGGGGATACCGGCGGCTACATTTACCTGGGCAGCTACTCCAACGCAGCCTCCAATATCGGTAATGTGACCGTGACTTTTGATAAAGGTGCCACTGCCTATGCCATCTCCGGCGGGGCGAACGGTGTGAATACCACCAAAACCAACACCATTACCCTCAATTTGTTCGGCGGCAAACTCACCGGTAATAGAATCTATCTCACCGGAAGCAATGCGGCCATCACACAGGCGGCAACGACCGTCAACCTGGATGGATTCGATGGCGCAAGCAGCGCCTGCTGGTTCTATACCGCCGGCAAAGCCTCTGCCGAATCCATCACGATCAACGCCAAATCCGGCTCCATGCATCTGCTCTGCCTCGGCAGTAGCAGTGCATCTGCCAAAATCACTGCCGACCACACCGTCAATCTCTCCGGTGCCACAATCAACTGGCTCATTCTTTCGTATTCAGAGGCAGCCTCGCTGCAGGGCAATATCACCGTCAATATGACCGATGGGGTCATCCAGAACAACTTCTGGATGGGAAACAATAAAACCGTCAGCGGGCATACCGAGCTGGTCGGCGATGTTACCTGGAATCTCTCCGGCGGCACTGTTAAAGTTGTATCCTATGCCGGCGGCAAAAATCACCATAAAGGCAACAAAAACATCACCATCTCCGGCTCCTTTTACACCGCAAACAATGTCTATGGCGGCGGTATGGCAACCGCCGGCACGGTCGAAGGTAATATCAATTTCAACATCACCGGCGGTACCATGGCCGGAGAATCCAGCATCTTCGGCGGCGGCTATACCGGCGCAGTCGATGGCAAAGTCACGATCAACGTTTCCGACAAGGCCGAGCTGGTCAATATCTACGGCGGCGGTAACGGCACAAGTGCCACCATCAGCAAGGGCGTGGAAATCAATGTTTCCGGCGGCCATGTAAAAGGGAATATTCAGGGAGCCCACTCCGCAGCAGTCACGGGCGGCGTTACCCTCAACATTTCCGGCGGCAGTGTGGACGGTTACATCTCCGGTGCCGGCAGCGGTGCAGGCGGCGCGGTCAATGGCGATGTCGCGATCAACATCACCGACGGTATCCTCAACAGCAGTGTTTTCGGCGCCGGGTATGTCTCCGGAGCCAATGTCTCCGGCAATGTCGCTATCAATATTTCCGGCGATGCCCTCATTCAGGCCGGTGTCTATGCGAGCGGCAACAGAGGCAATGTTTCCGGCAACACCACCATCACCGTCGATGGCGGCACATGGAACGGCAGTGCTTCCTATTGGATTTGCGGCGGCGGGAGCGCAGCCGGTGTTGTGGAAGGCAGTGCCACGATCCATATCAAGTCCGGCCAGGTCTATCACATCTTCGGCGGCGGCAATACAGCCGAAACCAGTGTGGAAAAAGGTGTCGCCATCAATATTGAAGACGGCGAGATCCACGGCGTTGTGAATGGCGGCGGTTATAGAGGTACGGTGAACGGCGGCATTACCATCAATGTCTCCGGCGGTACGTTCTTCCGCGATATGCAAAAAATGTACGCGCAATCCGGCTGGATCGTCGGCGGGGCTGCCAACGAAACCGCCAATATCACCGGCGACATTACGGTCAATGTCACCGGCGGCACCAACCTCACCACCATCTGCGGCGGCAATTACCTGAAAGCGGCCCATGAAGGCAATATCTCCCTGACCATTGCCAATGTCACGCTCGGCTTCATGGACGGCGAAAACAAAGAAGCAGGCAACGTCTATGTGGTTTCCGGTATTCAGAGCACCGCGACCGGCGAAACCTTTACCGGCAACATCTCCAATGTCACCTCCAACGGCGGCCTCTATGCCTGTTACGGCGCCGCCAACATCACCGGCAATACCACCATTACGGTCCAAAACAGTACCTTTGCCAGTGTGGCTCTCGAACAGGGCTACTTCGGTATCAATCAGGAGACCGGCGCAGTCTGGACCAGCAAGACCCAAATCAATGGCGATGTCCTCTTTGACCTGACCAATGTCACCGTTACCGGCAATGTCTGGGGCAAGAGCGAAAACTACGATATGGTCTCCTTTGCCGCCGCCGGTCAGGGCTGCACCCTCGCCGTCAGAGGCAAACTGACCGTTTCCGATGAAGTCGCCTACTTCCAGAACATCACCATCGCCGCCGGTGCCACCATCGAAGCGAACAATGTCATTGCCTCCGCTATCACGCTGGATATCGCGGCTGTAACGGAAACCGCGGCAACGGTCATCACCGGTTTCAAGGCGCAGGATTCGGCCATCACCCTGACGGCCAACGGCACGGTGCTCTCCACCGTCACGTTGTCCGAAGTTATCACCTCCGGCCGGTTCATCAACGGCAGCGAAGTGATCACCGTTGCCGTTACCGACGACCAGCTGACCATACAGAAAGCAGCCGTTTCGGCCGACACAGTCAGCGGCGGAGCCTCCAATACCGTCCTTTCGGAAGGTACCTTCGATGTCGCCTTTACCGGTGGCAACCGGACCGCCGAGGCGACCGATTTTGAAGGCAATTACACCATTCAACTCGATGACGGCAATTTCAACAAAGCCGTTTCCGGCGGCGATACCGTCACCGGGGCGGTCAATGTCACCCGTACCGGCAATATCGATCTGGTCATCAACGGCGGCACATTCAGCAGCAATACCCGCGTCTGCGGCGGCATGTTCTACAACCCGAATTCGGCTATCGAAGACAAAACCGCCGGTTCCGCCAACCTGATCGGCGATGTGAATTTCACCATCGCAGGCGGCCGTTTCGACAGCCGCGTTTTCGGCGGCAACAATGCCAAAAATGATGCACTCGGTTCCCGCACCATGATCGATGGCAGTGTCAACCTGACCATCGATGCCGGTACCGCGGCGATCACCTTCAACGAACATGTGCTGGCCGGGTCCCGCGGCAGCGGTGCCATTACCGGCGACACCAATGTCACCATTACCGGTAAAGGCGACAACCTGACCTTCGGAGCCGACAGCGTCCTCTTCGGCGGCAGCAACAGCGACGTGGTCAAAGTCAGAGCCAATGGCAGCGTGGATGTCAATTCCGCCGTGCTCGGCGACCGCAACCTGATCTTCTCCGCATTCGAGGGTGATTTCGATGCCGAGATCCGGCTCTTCAACACCATCTCGTTTGTTCAGAACAGCACCGTTGACTTTACCGATGCCATGCTGAATCTGCGTGCCGTCAGCGAATGGAAATTCGATTTCGGCAGCACGGCCTCCGGTATCGCAGTCAATGATTTCGCCGGTGATATCCTCAACTTCAACGATCTGGAAGGCAATGTCTCGCCGGATGGCTGGGTCGCCATTTCCCACTCGGCAATCGCCAATCTGGATCAGGCCCGGATCTTCCTCGACGGTGTCGAAGCCACATCTGGCGTTGACGGGACCTGGACCACGGACCTCTATCAGCTCAAGGTCGATGAAGACGGGACCCGCCTGGTCATTGCTTCGCTGGCGTAATCAAATGAATCCTGCAAAATAAGAAAGTACATGTTAAAATGGATACCAAACAGAAATACGAAATGCCGGAAATCAAGGAATTGACTGCGACCGTCGTCGCGCTGGGCCAATCTCTGCTGGAGGGGCTGCCCGGCCTCGACGACGAAGAAGAAGATTGATCCCGACCGGCTGACCCGGAACGGCAACGATCAGCAATGATGGTTGCCGTTTCTTTCTTTTCCCTTTGTTATGCCGCAGACACTTCACATTGACCTCCCGCACAGCGGACCGTTGCGCCTGACAGATCACACCCCGTATCATGGCGGTGATCTCGCCGGTTTGCAGCAATTGATCGGCGGAACATTGCTGGATACGGCAGCCGCCGGAGCCGATGTGTCGCTCTGCCCGCCGGAACACCCCATCCCCGCAGATGCGGCCCCGACCGGTCTGGCGGCGGTGTGCTACGATGCCGGACGACCGGCCTTTTACTGGCGGCTCAAACACCCGGCAACGGCGGAAAAAAAGATCATGCGGTGGCGGCATCTGCTGCTGTTGGGGTGTCTGGCACGGCTGCTGAACGGCGATCCGCTGATGGTCATGCACGGTGTCCTGCTGGAGACCCGCTCCGGCGGCGGCCTGCTTCTCTGCGGTCAGAGCGGCATGGGCAAAAGCACCACCGCCGCCCGGTGGCAGAATGGCGGCGGCATCTGCCGGGCCGATGATATGATCCTGCTGGACTGCCGCCATGATGTTCTGCAGGCCCATCCCATGCCGACCTGGAGCCGTTGTCTGCAGTCAACCGATGGGGAATATTTCCCGATAACCGAAGCGGTCCCGGTCCGTCAACTTTTGGCCCTTGACAGAGCCGCCGATACCGAATGTCTGAAACCGGTGGAGGATTACCGCTTCTTTCTGGCCGTTTATGCTTCATGCAGTTGTTTCGTGGACCAATACGGCAAATGGCTGCCGGATGCCGCCCGGCGGCAGTTGATCGCCCATTCCCAAACGGTCGCCCGGATGCTGTGCGACCGGTTCCCCCCGGTCGGACTGTTTGCCCATTTGCAGGGGGATCTGCACCGGACCCTGCTGCCATTCGATGATGACCGCGATTTCCCCGCGCGCCCGGCATCTGCACCGGACACCCCGCCGGAACCTCCGGCCGGTCGTGAATGACAGCCATCACCGTGCGTTTTCCCCGGTCATTACGGCCGCAAAAAACAAGATAAACAGCCGATTTTCAAGCACTGCCTGCTTGCATTTCCGGCAAATCGTGGAATATTATTCAGGTATGACAAAAAACAGTTATTCACCCCCCGCATAGGATCATCAAATGTTTAATCGTGAATCGGTTACTGCCGCAGAAGTCAAAGCAAAAGCAAAAGAACTCGGTGCCGATCTGGTAGGCATCTCCCCCATGTCCCGTTTTGAAGGGGCCCCAAAACAGCACGACGCCCGTTACATTTTCCCCGGTGCCAAATCCATGATCGTACTGGCATTCCGCATTCCCCGCGGCTCCCTCCGCGGGATCGAGGAAGGCACGCTCTTTTCCAATTATCCCTCCATGGGCTATGCCGCACTGAATCAGGTTTACGGCCCGATGGTCCTCTGGAATCTCACCCGCTGGCTGGAAGACAAAGGCTACGAAACCGTACCGATGCTGAACGCCAATGGCGGTGAATCGGTCAATACCGTTACCGGCAAATTCCGCAAAGGCTGGAGCCGCCCGGTCCGCGAAGGCAACCCCTACCCGGATGTACTGGTGCATTTCCGTCTGGCGGCCTATATGGCGGGACTGGGCGAAATCGGCTGGAGCAAAGTCTTTCTCACCCCGGAATTCGGCCCCCGTCAGCGGTTTGTGATCCTGCTCACCGATGCGGAACTGGAACCGGACCCGATCTTTGAAGGCAAAATTTGCGACCGCTGCAAACTCTGCGCCACCCATTGCTCCAACCACGCCATCTCCAAAGATGAAACGGTCAAAGTCACCATCGCCGGACACGAGATCGAATGGGGCAAACTGGACGAAATGGCCTGCGAAAAAGGCATCCAGGGCGGCTGCAATATGAAACGCAATCCCTTCGATGGCGATTACCCGCGCATGTACGGCTACGGCCGCGCTGTTGAGGGGGCCTATGGGTGTATGCGGGCGTGTATGATCCATCTGGAAGAACGCGACCGGCTGGCCAACAAATTCCACAACAAATTCCGTACCCGCAAGGCGTGGGACGATATCGACCACAGCAAACCCAATGAATTTTCGCAGGATATCGTGGCCGATTACGAATCCCGCGGCATGGTCGAAGACTTCAACGTTTACGAACGGTATCAGGAAGAAGACAATTACGGCACCGCCAAAAAAGATCCGAATCCCAAAAAATACAATCCCATGATCGATTGAGCCGGAAATGCCGGAACCGCTGAAACTTTCGGTCGGGTATCAACTGCCTGACCGTTACAGTCTGGTCGATGTGGTCGCCACCTACCGCGATGCCGTGGCCGAGGTCTATTTCCCCTGGTACGGGGTCCCGGACGGCCGCGGGGTATCGGTCCGCTTCGAAGCAGATCAGAAACAGATGGAGTATGAACTCGACCAACTGGCCGCCATGGGGGTCCGTCTGCATCTGCTGCTGAATGCCAACTGTTACGGGGCGCGGGCACTGTCGCGCTCTTTCCGCGATGTGCTGGAGTCGATGCTGCAGCATCTGGTGGAGCGTTGGGATCTGGCGGGGGTCACGACCACATCGCTCTTTGTGGCGCGGCTCTGCAAACAGAAATTTCCGCAGTTGGAGGTGCGCGCCTCGATCAATATGGAGATCGGTTCGCCGGAGGCCATGCGGTATGTTTCCGATTACTTTGATGCGTTCTATGTGGCACGGGCATTGAACCGCGATCCGGAGGCGATCCGGGCGTTGCGCGTACCGGGCAAAAAACTCTATCTGCTGGCCAATTCCGGCTGTCTGCGGAATTGTTCGGCCCATATTTTCCACGATAATCTGGTGGCGCACGAAGCCGAAACCTCCCAGTTGGAAAACTGCTGGCATTTCCGGGGCATCTGCTGGGAATATTACGCCAAACCGGAGAACCGCGACCGCATTCTGGCAGATTCCACCTGGGTGCGGCCGGAGGAGATCGACAATTACACGGATCTGGTGGACGGGATCAAACTGGCATCCCGCACCAACCCCTTTTTCGGCACCATCATCAAGGCCTATGCGGAGCGTTCATTCGACGGCAATCCGCTGAATCTGTGCGAACCGGATCTCTCCGCCTTCATCACATTGGAAAACCGCCGTTTCCCGCAGGGATGGCACGCCATCGCCCGCGATCCGGGATCCCCCGCCTACCGGGATCTGCTGGCGGCGGTACGCCTGCCAAAACCGGATCAGCCGTCGCCCCGACCATTCTTCTGAAGCCCCGTCATGCCGCGGGAACCGGAACCGGGCCCTGCTGCGATTCAATGATCCCCGTGATTTTCCCGCGCGGGCAGCGTCAGCCCCGGACACCCCGCCAGAACCTCCGGCCGGTCGTGGATGACCGCGATCACCGTGCGTTTCCCCTGTAATTGCGGCAGCAGGGAATAAAACTGCTGACGGGCATCGTAATCCAGATTGGCCGCCGGTTCATCCAACAGCAGGATATCGGTGTCCCGCAACAATTCCCGCGCCAATGCCAGACGGACTTTTTCCCCGCCGGAAAGATTGCTGCCACGCTCCCGGACCATGGCATCCAGCCCCTGCGGGCGTTGGGTCACGATCCCATCGCTCTGCAGCATCTTCAACACCGCCATAATGCCGGCATCATCCGCCGCCGCAGAACCCAACAGCAGATTCTCCCGGATCGTCCCCGGGAAAAATTCCGGGGTCTGTCCCAGATAGCCGATCCGGGACCGGTACGGCCCGGCCGCCCAACGGCCGATCGGCACGCCGCCAATGGAAATTTCCCCCTTTTGCGATTCAAAAAGCCGCAACAGCAACAGCAGTAATGTGCTTTTGCCGCTGCCATTGCCGCCGGTCAGCAGAAACAGCGATTTTTCCCGGATCGTCAAATCAAAATCCTGAAACAGCGGCTGATCCGGCGTGTATCCGAAGTCGATTTTGGAAAATACGATGTCCCCATGCAACCCGGTGCATTCGCCCCCCGCCTCCGCGCCGGAACGGTTTTCCAACTGCCGCAACCGGTCCCACGAAGCCTGCACCCCCTGCATCTGAAAACGCGCCATCGCCAGCCGCTGGGACGGCGCAAATACCTGACGGATCAGCAACAGCATTGCCCAAAGCCCCCCCAGTGTCCATTGCTGCTGCAAAATCAGCTGCAAGCCGCAGATCCCGACCACGCCGCAACAGAAATAAAGCGGCATTTCAAGAAAGATCCGGAACCGGTTTTCATGGAACAACCGCTGAAATGCCAGAGCCCGCCAACGGGAGAACCCCTGATCCAGTTTCCGCCCGGCCTCGGTCAGCGCGCTGTGGGTTTTCAGCGTGGTATGTCCCGACAAATACTCCTGCATCCGGAACCGTTCCGCCGCCGTACATTCCTGGATCCGACAGCCCAGCCGGTACTGTTTTTTGCGGTACTGACAGAAAATACCATACTGGAGCAGCAGAAACGGCAGGAGCAGACAGGCCCACATGCCATTCATCCAAAAAATCACCGCATAGGCAAACCCGAACCGGAGCAGATCCGCAAACTGCAGCATCCCATTGCCGGAATAAAACTGGACCACCGCCATGGAATCGCTCTGCATCCGGTTGAAAAAATATCCGCTGCCGCGATCGCGGAGCAGATCCTCCGGCATCCCCGCCAACTGATGGAAAACCGCCGATTTGATCCGGCAGCGCGCCTCCACCCCCAGCCGGTACCGCAAAAGATAACTGCCCGTCCGGCCGAGCATGATCACCAGCAACAAGCCACCCAGAACCGCCGCGCTGTAAAATGTCCGTGTCCGGTCCGCCGCATTGACACCGTCGATCAGCGATCGCTGCACCACCGGCGATAAAGCACAGCACACCGCCGCCACCGTTTCGATGCCCAGCACCGCCCCGGCAAACCGCCAGTACGGTTTCCCGAACAATGCCCGCAGCGGCGAAGATGCCGTCAGGCCGCAATCGGCAAAACCGTGATCCCGTGATGCTGTTTCAGTCATTCCCATCCTCCTCCGGCGGCGGAGTCACCCAGAACCGGGCCAACCGCATCCAATGCCATCCCCCGGCATCGCGCCAACCGACCGGGCGTTTGCCCACATAATAGACCGTGCGGTCCCGGAACACCACCGGGGTCGTCCGGGCAAACGGCACTTTGCAGGGATTGCACATCAATACCATTCCCAGCAGACGCCGCCCCCCCATACGCCATTTCAACCGCCGCTGATTGCGCCGGAATTCCCGCCATCCGGCCGCACCATTACGCAATTTCCGGTATTCACTGCCGCGCCGGAATCCCGTGGCCCGGAACAACGGCGAATCCTCCGCCACCGGGGCATCATCCACCCGGCAGTGATCCCCCCGGGTTTGAAGCGGCGATGTCCGCACCACCCGGTGAATGACCTTCCGGCCATCGGAATTGGTAAAAACCGCGATATCGCCGACCTCCAGTTCATCCCGCTGAACCGGACACAATTCGGCCCGGTCCCCGTTTTGCATAACGGGCAGCATACTGGTCCCCACGACCAGAAAAGAGGTCATTGCGGGCTCCCGGCTCATGACTCGGAAAGCAATCCTTTTTCCTGCAATCCGGCTGTAAATGCGGTCACATCGGCTTCGGCCTGCGCCAGGCTCACGGTAAACTGTTTTTCCAGTTCCGCCGCGATCGCCGTCACCGGCATTTCTTTTTCGAGCAGTTGCCAGATCAACACCCCGGTACGGTTCAATGTCAGGGCGCGATTGTTTTCAGGATCAAAAACGATCCCGGAACCATCCGGTTCCGTGCGCATCATGGCAAGCGGATTCAATTTCATCGGTCAAACTCCTGCAATATTCTGTCAAAATCCAAACGCGGTCATTCCGCGCTGCTGCTGCGGGCATCCAACTGCTGACGGGTGGCCAGTGCCCGCGCTCTGGTGATGGGATAAAAATAAAAGATGACGACCCCGATCAAACACCCGATCGTCGGAATGGCGATGTACAGAAATTTCATATTGAAAAGCACCTGCTCGGACAATCCGGTACTGCGGGCCACATTCGGATCGTAACCGATGACCTCCAACAGAATACCGCTGACAAGCGTTGTCAAAGCCCCGGAGGCTTTCTGGATGAAACCGCGCACCGAACTGAAGATGCCTTCACTCCGGCGGCCGGATTTGAGTTCTTCTTCGTCACAAATATCCGACAGCATGGAATCCAGCATCAGCCACGATCCCTGGATGCTCAAACCGAAAATAAAAAGACTGATGAGGATCCAGTAGGGATGTTCCGGCGTGATCGTAACGATGTAACTGATCTGCGACAGCGCGACCACCCCCATACCGCTGATGAAGGCCCATTTTTTGTCGATCCGCCGCGACAGCCAACTGATAAGATAAAGACTGAACATGCTGGCCACAGCGGTGATGGTCCCGCCCCAGCCGACAATTCTGCCATTGAGCAATTCGTCCCCACGGCAGATGTAGAACAGCCCCATGAAAGTCCCGATGGAGGCCACCACCGTCTGACTGGAAAGAACAATGATAAATCCCACCAGCAGCAATACATAAGCCCGGTTGGAAAAAGCCATGACGATCGCCCGGCCGAGCCGGATCTTTTCCTGCTTCTGATACTTGGGATTTTCTTTGCAGACCATCGCCGGCAGACACCCCAGCACCACAATGATCACCCCGGCCAGAATGGATACGGTGACCGCCCCCTGCTGAATGTTGTCAAAAAAACGCCGGTCGGTGCTGATGCGGTAGATCCACGGCACCAACGCCTGCCCAGCCAGCCCCAAATACATGCGCCACGACAGGATGCGGGTGCGCTCATCGTAATCTTCGCTCAATTCATACCCCAGAGCCGTGTACGGAACCACAAAAAGCGTGTAGGTGAGCGCGTACAGCGAACCCAGGATCGCCACATGCCAGAACGGCGCATTGCTGTACCACGGATTCCCGGCCGTAGAGGGCAGCAGCGGCAGAAAATACAGCGGCAGCAGGATCGCCGACAATATCGCACCGATCACGATCAACGGACGGCGGCGTCCCCAGCGGGACTGGAAATTGTCGGACCAGTTGCCGATCATCGGATCGGTCAGCGCATCCAACACCCGGGGAATGCACAACGCCACCCCGGCCAGTGCCGGCGGCATTTTCAAATAATCGACATAAACAAAAAGAAACAGAATGTTGATGACATTGAAAAGATAATTGTCTGCCCAACCGCCGCAACCCCACGCAATGCGTTTCCACAGCGGCACGGTCTTCATCCCCATCGCAGTACTCATAACATCATCCTTTGATTATAAAAACGGTCAAACATTCAGACATACCATAAATATATTCCCTCCCAGGCAAATATCAACCTTTTGAACCGTCTCTTTCTGCAGATAAAAAAACGGACGGCCGTTCCTTCCGGAACAACCGCCCGTTCAAAAGATCTATGGAAAGATCCCGAAACTTACTTGGCTTCGGAAACCGCCACAGCAACCGCCACCGAGGCACCAACCATCGGGTTGTTGCCCATGCCGATCAGGCCCATCATTTCCACGTGCGCCGGCACGCTGGAGGACCCGGCAAACTGGGCATCGCCGTGCATACGGCCCATGGTATCGGTCATGCCATAGGAGGCCGGACCGGCAGCCATGTTGTCCGGATGCAGGGTACGGCCGGTACCGCCGCCGCTGGCAACGGAGAAATATTTGCGGCCATTTTCAGTCGCCCACTTCTTGTAGGTCCCGGCAACCGGGTGCTGGAAGCGGGTCGGGTTGGTGGAGTTACCGGTAATGGAAACATCCACGCCTTCGTGGATCATGATCGCCACGCCCTCGGAAACATCATCCGCGCCGTAGCAGCGGACCGCCGCCTTGGCACCGTCGGAGAAGGCTTTTTCGCTGACGATCTTGAGTTCGCCGGTGTAATAGTCGTATTCGGTTTCAACGCTGGTGAAGCCATTGATGCGGCTGATGATGTAGGCGGCATCCTTGCCGAGACCGTTCAGGATCACGCGGAGCGGTTCCTTGCGGACCTTGTTGGCCGTCTTGGCAATACCGATGGCACCTTCCGCCGCGGCGAAAGATTCGTGACCGGCCAGGAAGCAGAAGCACTTGGTTTCTTCGCGCAGCAGCATGGCGGCGAGATTACCGTGACCGATACCGACCTTGCGCTGATCGGCAACCGAACCGGGAATGCAGAACGCCTGCAGGCCGACACCGATGACTTCGGCCGCTTCCGCCGCACTCTGCACGCCTTTTTTCAGCGCGAAAGCCGCGCCCAGCGTGTACGCCCAGACCGCGTTTTCAAACGCGATCGGCTGGATACCTTTGACAATGGCTTCCACATCGATACCGCGGGAGAGGCAGAGTTCACGCGCCGCTTCCAGACTTTCGATGCCATATTCTTTCAACGCCGCTTCGATCTGCTTGATCCGGCGCTCGTAACCTTCAAAACGAACACTCATGATGCTCCTCCTATTCCTTGCGCGGATCAATGGTCTTGACCGCTTCGTCGAAACGGCCATAGGTCTTGATATTGCTCGTGTAAGCTTCGCCGGGTTCCATACCCTTGCGGATGGCTTCCATCATCTTGCCGAGATGGACAAACTTGTAGCCGATGATCTCGCCATTGGCATCGAGACCGATCTGCAGCACATAACCTTCGGCCATTTCGAGATAGCGCGGCCCCTTCTGGAGCGTAGAATACATGGTACCGACCTGCGACCGGAGACCCTTGCCGAGGTCTTCCAGACCGGCACCGATCGGCAGACCGTTTTCGCTGAAAGCAGTCTGGGTGCGGCCGTAAACGATCTGCTTGAAGAGTTCGCGCATCGCCACGTTGATGGCATCGCAAACGAGGTCGGAATTCAACGCTTCAAGAATGGTCTTGCCGGGCAGGATCTCCGAAGCCATGGCCGCCGAGTGGGTCATGCCGGAGCAACCGATCGTTTCCACCAACGCTTCCTGAATGACGCCTTCTTTGACATTGAGCGTCAATTTGCAGGTCCCCTGCTGCGGGGCACACCAGCCGACACAGTGGGTCAGACCGGAGATATCCTTGATTTCCTTTGCTTTTACCCACTTACCCTCTTCCGGGATCGGGGCACTCCGATGGCACGCGCCTTTGGCAACGCAGCACATCTGCTCAACTTCGTGCGAGCACTGAAAGCTCATTTGCATTTCTCCTTGCGATTGAATGGGACGTTTCCAACAAATCCTTGTTGCGGACACTATCAATATACACCACCGGAAGCGATTTTTCCAGTTCCCGGCAAAAAAAAGCGGCCCGCCGGAAATCCGGCGCGCCACTTCTCCCGACCCGTTGCGGGGGCCGCTTATTTGCCGCTCAAAAACGGCACTTCGATATTCTGATTTTCGTAGAGGTTCAGGTAATGGACCCCGGTCATCACCGCCGCACCCAGCAGGAAAATAGCCGAGATCACCGCCAACGCGGTATAAGCCGGAGAGGCTTCATCGGAACCCTTTTTTTTCTGAACAGCCATCGCCACTTTGGGCGGCATCGCTTTCTTTTCGCCCTCTTCCTCCGATTTCACAGCCAGCGGTTTGGCGGTCAGCGGTTTCGGAGCCGGAGCCTTCGGCGCGATCACCGGTTTGGCAGCGGCCGGAGCAGCCGCAGGAGCCGGGGCCGGGGCCGCAGGAGCGGCAGCCGGAGCAGGAGCCGGAGCCGGAGCCGCCGCGACCGGTTTGATCGCCGTCGGCTGGGTGGGAGCCGCGACCACGCGGGGACCGGGCTGATTCGACAGCCCCGGGATCGTGGAGGTCGGACCGGTGGAACCGGCGGCCGCCTGCGGGCGGAGCATCTTGATCGTCTTGTCTTCCGGCGTCTCGATCTTCTTGACCTTGACGGTATCGGAGAATTCTTCCGCCGGGGCGTCACCGGCCGGAGCCGCAGCCGCAGCCGGAGTTCCAGCTGCCGGGGCACTCATGGGACGGAGCCGGACGGTACGCCGGGTCTGGGTATTGCTCATGGAATCCATAACCTCTTTGGAACTGGGATCACCGGCGGCACCGGGGACCCCGACCGGACGGAGCCGGACGGTACGCCGGGTATTGGTATCATTGCTCGTATCCGAACCGGGAGCGGCCGGCGCGCCGGGCGCTTTCAGCCGGACGGTACGGCGGGTCTGGGTATTGGTGACATCACCAGTCGTCAACGGATTTTCAACCTCAGCCATCTTTCAGTCCTTTCAAAAAAAGTCAATCTGTGCACAGATGAATGTAACCCGCAAACCGGATAATTTCAACAAAGAATCTGTATTTTTTTTAAAAAAAGTGCATTTCCGGCAGCAGATTCACCGTCTGTCACGCAAAATCACGACAAATGCGCCTCCGGAAACCTTGCCCTGATGCGCCAGCATCCGGCAGTTTTCGATCTGCGCCAGAGCCAGCGACAGCTTCTCCTGCGGATTGATCTGCCGCCAGATCTTGCAGGCCATCCGGTAGGCCCGTTCCCAACTGACCGGCCAACTGCCCACCCGGCAATGATCCAGGTGCCAGTCGCCCTCGCCATCGGGAGCGGCGGTGAATGTGGCCATGATCCGCCACGGCAGGGAATCTCCGATCTGACTGTTGACCGTCAGGATGTAGCGGTAATCGCCAGCCTGCACAAATCCCAGATTCACCCGGCATTCCCGGATGCTTTTGCGGGTTTCAGCCATCCATTTTTCCAGCCCGCCCTCCGGTATCGCGGATTCGGGTTCCGGGGCGGTGGCGGCGGTTTTGGTTTTGCGGACACGCCGGACCGGCAACGCTTTCTCTTTTTCCGGATCGTAATTCAGAAGCCGCCGGGCCGCAATGGTCGCCATGCCCGGTGTAAAGCGGAACGCGCCCCCGCGCCCATTGACCACCGAGGCAACAAAAGCATCGACGATCCGGGCCTCCTCCTCGTTCAAATGACCGGGTTCCGGGAATTCCTCCCACCCCACGGAACCGAAAAGCCCGAAGAGAAAAACCCCGCCGCCCAATACCAGCAGGATCAGCAGCACCGTACCGATCGTCAACACCCGGCGGCTGAATTGTTTGACCCCCCGGATGGGGGCTTTGCGGAGACGCCGGAACCCGGCACTGTTCCGCATCCGGTTGAACCACTGCCGTTCCGGATGCTCCAGCCGCACCCCGCAGGCACTGCACACCACCGCTTCTGTGGTATTGGCGGCCCCGCATTGCTGACAAATCACCTGCTGCATGCCTCTGATTCCTCCCCGTGTTTGCTTGCGTTTCCCATTGCTTCAAAGGCGTAATATAACGCAACTGACGGAACTTGTCAAATGCCCCGGATCAGCTCAAAAGGAACCGCAATTCATCCAGTGAAAGTTTGCCGGACGATGCCAGGCCGGAGTCGATGACATGATCGAAGACCTCCTGTTTCTGTTCCTGCAGAGCCAGGATCTTTTCCTCGATGGAGTGGCGTACCAGCAGTTTCATGGTCGTCACCGGCCGGGTCTGACCGATGCGGTGCGTCCGGTCGGCGGCCTGCAATTCCACCGCCGGGTTCCACCAGGGATCGCAGATGACGACCGTATCCGCCGAAGTCAGATTCAGCCCGGTACCGCCGGCTTTCAAACTCAACAGGAACAGCGGCACCGCCGGATCGTTGTTGAAGTGATCCACATGTTTCTGACGGTTGCGGGTCGCCCCGTCCAGGTATTCATACGGGATACCGGCTTCATCGAGCCACGCGACGATCAATCCGAGCAGACTGGTGAACTGGCTGAAAATCAGCATTTTGTGACCGCTGTCGATATGTTCCATCACCAATTCCTGCAACAGTTCGAATTTGGCGGCCGGCACCGCATCCCCTGCCTGATCCGGCAGCAGTCCGGGGTGACAGCAGATCTGCCGCAACCGGAGCAGTGTGGTGAAAATTTCGGTATTGCCGGTATCCCCGGCGGACAGCCCCGACAGCAGTTTCAGGCCATTCTGACGAACCGATTCATAAAGTTCCCGCTGGGCCGTATCCATTTCACAGAAGACCGTCCGTTCCTGTTTGGGCGGCAATTCCTGCCCCACCTGCGCTTTGGTACGACGGAGCATGAAGGGCGACACCCGCGCCGCCAGATCCTCCTGCAGATCACGGTTCTCCCGGATATCACCGTAATAACGCCGGAACGCCTGAAATGTACCGAGCATACCGGGATGGAGAAAATCAAAAATACTCCACAGATCCTCGGAGGAATTCTCCAGCGGTGTACCGGTGAGCACCAGCCGGTGGGCCGCCCGGATGGATTTGCAGCTCTGGGCATTGGCGGTACCGGGATTTTTGATGTGCTGGGCTTCGTCAAGGATCAGATAATGGAACGAAAGTTTGCGGATCCGCGCCGCATCACGCCGGGCTGCCGCATAGGATGTCACAATCAAATCGTAATCGCCGAGATGATTCCACACCTCTTCACGATCACTGCCGTGGGGAGCCGCCACCCGGAATTCCGGCACGAACCGGCGGCATTCCCGTTCCCAGTTCCCCACCAGACTGGCCGGACAGATCACCAACGCGGGATCGCCGCCGCGGGGCAGTGTTTCCGCCAGCAGGGAAAGCAACTGGACCGTCTTGCCCAGCCCCATTTCATCGGCCAGGATACCGTTGAATCCGGCGGCGGCCATTTTCCGCATCCAATCCCGTCCCTCCTGCTGATAGGGCCGCAATTCCCCTTCAAACCGGAACGGGGCCGCGACCGCCGCCGGCACGACGCTTTCGGGCTGTTCCAACTCGACCGGCCGGGCCGACGGCAACTGCGCCGTCAGATGCAGAAAATACGGCACCGAATGAAACGGCAGTAAAAAGGTCCGCTCCGCCGGTAAATGATTCCGGACCGCATTCCCCAATCCGCGCAAACAGGTACTCAAGGCCGGCACAACCCGTGCCAGTGCCGGACCGCACGGATGGTACATGGCACCGGCCCGGACCGCGTTCATCACGGCCGCCAGTTCCAATTCTTCGCCGGACGCCGTCAGATCGTAATGCATCAGCCAGCCCTCTCCGGTGCGCTGCCGGACCTGACACGCCAATTCAATGGCCGGAACCCCGTTGCCGCCGGAACAGAGCCGTGCCAGCGGTGCTTCCAGACAAATATTCGGCCGGGTGGCGAGCCATCTGGCCAACACCTGATCGATGAAGATCCCGGCCGCTTCGGTACCGGACAATGTCAATTTGCCGCTGCGGCGGCGGAACCCGAACATCTCCAGTTCCTGCTCCAGTTTCAATTCGCCGCATTCATCGCGCATCGCGTATCCGCCCCCGGTCCGCACCAGCCGGCCCGATCCGGCAGTCACAGCGACATTGCCGTAGAGGTACTGCAAACGCAGTTGCAAATGCCCCTCCGGATCGATGTTTCCGCCCAACAGCACCTGCGGCAACGGGGAACTCAATTCAATGGATTTCACCGGCACCACCGGGATCGGGAACCGGCCGTTGAGCAGCATATTTTCCGATATCCGCCCCGACACCGGCTGTTCACCGGTACGGAAAAAATTACGCAGCCATCCCACATCCAATGTCGCCGGAATGAAAAAATATTCCCCCTGCCGCCCGATCCAGCAACCGGCCCGGCCGGTGATGACTTTGGCCCGGTTGATCGGGATCAGCGCGCCGCCTACCCGGATACCGGGCGACAGCAACTCCCGGCCTCCTTCGCTCCGCCGCAGGATCACGGCTTCGCTCTGATCGCCGCGGATAAAAAGCCGTCGGCCGTCCCGGGTAAAACGCTCAAAGCCGATCAGACAGTGAAAAAACTCCGCCGTCTGTTCGCTGTTCAGCAGCACATTGGCGTGATCCTGCTCGCCATTGATCGAAAGATAACGGATGATCTGCTGGTCCTGCAGGGAAAAATCCTCCAACTTGAGCGCGATGCTCAATTTCTTTTCAAAAAACAACTGCCGCAGATTATTGAGATTCCCCAGATATTCCCGCCCGCCGCCGCCGCAGAGGGTGACTTTCAACTGGGCATTCTCCCATTTGCTCGGCACATGCGGGAATGCGGAAACCGCCTCGATCCGCACCTGCGCGGTGGGCTCTGTGTTATCACGCGCCGACAGCGACTCCAGACTTTCATATTTCAGACCGGCGTAACGGGACTCGCCCTCCTCGATCGGACGGATCGCCCGGTTGAAGCGGCCGCAGTACATGATCGCCGCCACGGCGTGTTCACACATCCGGCCATCGGTATCATGGCTGCAACTGCATTGGGACTCGCCGGGATCGCCGGGCCGGACCGCGGTACGGGCATAGGAATTGCGGTCAAGAAAGGTTGCGTGGATATCTCCCTGTTCCCCGCGCCACAGGCAGGTCAGAGCCTCTGTCTTCAGCAGTTGTTTGGCGGCCTTGACCGTTGCCGCGCTGGATGCATCTGTCAATTTGCTCTCAAAACTCTTCGCCATGATCGTCTTCTTTCCCGCCGCCACTGTGACGGCAAACGATTAACATACTGTTGCAACACCATCTTTGCAAATGAAATTTCCGCTTTTTCGCCACCTTGACATTCATCGCAGCAGCAGTACATTAGGTACCGGAGATACCATTATGAACGAAACGGAATTATTTCATCGCTACCTGAAAACGGAACGGCAGGCCAGTCCGCACACCATTGCCGGCTATCTCCGCGATCTGCGTCAATTCGGAGAAATCATCGCCGGTGACCCGGATTATGCCGCCTGGGATACCATCACGCCGGATGAAGCCAGGACCTACCTGGCCGCACTTTTTGCCCGCGGCGAAGCCAAAAGTTCGATCCAACGGAAACTTTCATCGCTGCGCTCCTTTTACCGCTTTTTACTGCGCGAAGAAAAAATCGACACATCGCCTTTCGCCGCGCTTGCTGCACCACGCAAAGACCGGAAACTGCCGGAGATCCTCTCGGTTTCCGGTATCGACCGGCTGACGGCCGCCGTCCACACCCACTGGCAGGAAGCCGCCGCCGCCGGAACCGCCCGCGATGAAGCCAGTGCCGCTTTTGCCGCCGCCCGCGACCTGGCCATGATCGAACTGCTCTACAGCGCAGGAATGCGGATCAGCGAAGCCGTATCGCTCAATTATGCCGACCTCGATCTTGCCGGCGGTATCGTGCGGGTGCATGGCAAAGGCAAAAAAGAACGGCTCGGTCTGCTGGGACGCCCGGCTGCCGAGGCGATCCGCCGTTATCTGCCCCTCCGCCGCCATACCGGAGCCGGACGCGCCCCGGAAGATCCGGTCTTCGTCAACCTCCGCGGCGGACGGCTGACGGCCCGGTCGTTCCAGCGAGCCCTGAAACCCTATCTGCTCCGGGCGGGCCTGCCGCCGGATATTACCCCGCACAAACTGCGTCATTCGTTTGCCACCCATATGCTTGATGCCGGTGCTGATCTGCGGAGCATTCAGGAAATGCTCGGCCACGAAGAACTCAGCACCACCCAGATCTACACCCATGTCAGTTCTGCCCGTATGAAAGAGACCTACCGCCGGGCGCATCCCCGTTCCAAATGAAGATGCGCCCGGCCGCGGATCATTCTTTCACACACATCACCCGATACATGCCATCGACCACATCGCTCCCTTCGGTCACATGTTCAAAGCCGGGGAATTCCCGGTCCCATTTGCCCAGCGACAGCAGATAACGCAATTGCGGACTGTCGGCATCGCCGAAGCGTTCCCCGGACATCAGCATCGGGATCCCCGGCGGATACGGGATCAGGGAATTCGCCGGGATACGCCCCGCCAGCTGATCGGCCGGGACCATTTCCACATCCCCGGTCACGATGTGGCTGAATGCCGCCCGCGGTGTCATGGCCATTGCCGGCAATTCACAGAATGCCGCATTGAGTTGTTCATCCGGGCGTTCCCGCCGCAGATAATCGAACATCCGGTCACCGAGATCATGCAACCCCATCCGCCCGTAAACAGACGGATACGCCGCCACCAATCCGGGCATCACCCCGGTCAGCGGCGCATTGGCATCGTAGGCTTTTTTGAATCCCAGCAAAGCATTCAGCAATGTCCCCCATTTCCCCTTGGTGATCCCCATGGAAAAGAGGAACATCAACTGGAAATCGGTCGTGCGGGTCGGCACGATCCCGGCGCGGTAAAGCCAGTCGGATACCAACGCCGCGGGGACACCCTCCGGCAGCAGCTCGCCGTCATCGCCCATACCGGGAGCCAGAATACTGACCTTGATCGGATCGAGCATGACCCAATCTTCATCCGTCACCGGAAAACCATGCCAGTTTTCGCCCGGCCGCAACTTCCAACACGCCTGATCCCCGATCAAATGCGCCCGCGGCGCATCCGCGAAAGCACATGTCTTGCCGTGACACCGGACTTCACCGGCATTCCACGGCCGGAAGAACCACGAACCGCGCTGCTCGAAATCCCGGTACAACCGGGCCAGAGCCTGACGGAAATCGACGGCTTCCGCGATCACCTCCCGGATCAATGTCCGTCCGCCGTCTTTCATCATGGCGGTGGCAATGTCATTGGAAGCGCAGATCGCATACAACGGCGATGTCGTCGCATGCAGCATGTACGCCTGATTGAACCGGTTGAAATCAATGGGATCATCCCCCTGCCGCATGTGGATGTACGAAGCCTGCGACAAAGCATTCAGCAGTTTGTGGGTCGAATGGGTGGCAAAGACCGTCGGCCCGTGTTTCCGGGCGGCCGGATCACCGCGCATGGCATAATGATCCTGATACATTTCGTGGAATCTGGCGTACCCGTACCACGCTTCGTCAAAATGCAAACGGCGGCACGACGGTGCCAGCACGTCTTCGACCCTGCCGGCATGATAACAAAGCCCGTCATAGGTGCAATTGGTCACTACGGCATAAGCGGCTTTGCCATCCCGGTGCGGCACCGTCAATGCCCGGATGCTCTGCCCGATCGCTTCGGGAGTCATCCGGTCCGGCAGAATCGGGCCGATGATCCCGTAACGGTTGCGGGTGGGAACCATGTAAACCGGCACCGCCCCGGACAAGATCAACCCCTGCTCAATGGATTTGTGACAATTACGGTCACAAATGGCGATATCGCCCTCCGTCAGCGAGATCTGCATCACCGTCCGGTTGGAGCCGGATGTCCCGGCGATCACCGAAAACGAGCGGTCCGCGCCGAAAACCTGCGCCGCGACCCGTTCACTCTCGCCGAATGCCCCCGTGTGATCCAGCAGCGACCCGATGGAGGATCTTTCGATCCCGGTATCCGTGCGGAAAAGATTTTCGCCGTAAAAATCATAAAATTTTTTACCGACCGGCGACTTGGTAAATCCCGTCCCCCCCTGATGCCCGGGTGCCGCCCAGGAATATTCATGATTGTGTTCGTTGTATTCCCAGATCGCCTGCATCAAAGGCGGCAGCAGCCGGTCGCGGTAACGCTCAACAGCAGCCGCAATGCGACCGGCAATAAAAGCGGCACTGTCTTCAAAGATCCACACAAATTCGGTGGCCAGATCCAACAGTTTCTCCGATATCACGCCGGACAACTGCTCTCGGTCCGCCAGCAGAAATACCGGCACCGCCCCCTGCCGTTCTTTGATGTGATGCAAAAGCCGGACCACCTGTGCCTCCTCCCAATTCCCGGCGGCCAAATCGCTTTCGATCAGAAAAACATCAATATCCATATCATTTTCGACCATCGGATAAGCCGTGTCATACCCGGTCACGGTCCGCGCCTCTATCCCGCGGCAGGACAATTCCTCTGTCAGCCGCCGGACCGCTTCGGTCATCACCGGTTCACCGGCACCGCGCCAATCGCAAACGATCAACGCTTTTCTCGCGATCATTTCGTCTCCCATAGCCCCCTCCTGTCTGAAAAATTATTGCTCTGCCGCCATCCGGATCTCGGTTTCTGCCCATTTGATCCAGCGGTGATAATGTTTTTCCATACCAGCCGAACGCCCCGCAAAAACACCGACCGCAATCAGTGCCATGACCACCAGCACCACCGCCCAACGCCGTTCCAGCACGGAAAAAACCGGAGCCTCCGGATCATCCGTCTGCGCCAAAGCCTCCCGGCGCGCCCGGATGAATACCGGTATCCCCGCCGCGAAACAGATGAACGCCATCAGCAGATAATGCAGGCCCGCCGCATTAATCATCCACAGGGCATTCAAAGTACCGCAAATACCGCAGACCCGCGCGAATGTCAGTCCGATCGGAAGCGAACCGGGATATTTTCCGGTGGCACACATTTTCCACAGATACGCGGTACAAGCCAGATACGGCGGCAGGATCATGACCGAAGTCACCGAAAGCATCGTATTCCACGCGTTGTTGGCAAAATACACCAGAATCATGAAAAACTGCATCAGACAACTTGAAACCACCAGCGAAACCACCGGCGCGCCATGCCGGTTTTCACGGGTGAAGATCCGGGGAAATGTACCATCCTGCGCCGCCGCATACGGGATCTGCGCGATCATGATGGTAAATGCCAGCCAACTGGAAAGCAACGCCACGATCACCCCCAGATTCATGATCCAGCCGCCCCAGTTGCCGACAACCGAAGAAAGCAGCGGCGCAGTGGAAGGATTGGCCAGCGCAGCCAGGTCCGGCTGATACATCCGGCCGAACGGCAGCACCGAAAGCAGAAAATAAATCAGCAGACAACAGCCGAAACCCAGCACCGTTGCCGTACCGACAGCGCGCTGACTTCTGGCACGCCCGGAAACCACCACCGCACCTTCAATGCCGATAAACGCCCAGAGCGTGACCAGCATGGTCGATTTGATCTGGGTCAACAGCGAACCGAGCGGTTTGACATGCAGTTCGGGAATGGTGCTTTCACCCAGCATGTCGGTGGAGAAAAACCGCCAGCGGAAAACCGCCAGCATGATCAGAATAAAAAGAATGATCGGAACCAGTTTGGCAATCGTACCGATCACATTGATCGAAGCGGCCTGCCGGGTCCCCCGCAACACGGCATAATTCATCACCCAAATCACGATCGAACCGCCGATGATCGACCAGAGATTGTTGCCGCCGGTAAAGACACCCGGAAAAAAATAATTGAGTGCATCCATCAACAGCACGGCATACCCGACATTGCCGAGCAGATTGCAGATCCAGTAACTCCACGCCATTTCAAAACCGGCGAACCGCCCGAACCCCAGTCTGGCATACGCATAGATCCCGGTCGTGGCATCCGGCCGTGCCTCGGCCAACACCCGGAATGTATTGGCCAGAAAGAAAATCCCGACCCCGGTAATACACCATGCCAGAATCACCGCAGTCACCCCCGCGCTTTGCGCCATATTCTGCGGCAAACTGAAGATCCCACCACCGATCATCGCACTTACAACCAAAGCCGCAAGCGCAATCACCCCCAACTTTTTGCTGTCTCCATCCGTCATATTCCCCCCTCCTTAACTTAAAAACAGGGAATCCTCATCCCCCTTCCAATACACAATACATCCGCCAATAAAACTTGCAACCCATTGAAAATAAACAATAATAACTACCAAAACCGTGCGGGCCGCGTGGCGGCTTCAAAATGTCGCGGGCTCCCGATGGTCGCCCTTGATCGGGGCCGCGTGGCGGCCCGTGCGACAGGCTGCGGCGGCGCGGCCGCTGCGGAATGTCGCGGCGGCTTCGCTCGCCTTGATCGGGGGGCGGCC
>JAFQLP010000144.1 GCA_017414565.1 Lentisphaeria bacterium
AATTTGACTTTGACTTTCTTTGACCTTAACTTTATTATAGCACGTTTTTTCTGTTTGTCAATAGGTTTTTGCAAAAAAATTACCCCTGCCGTCATAATGACGGCAAGGGGCAAGTTTATACAGACATTTCTTCTCTGCAAATCTCGCTGAGAGATTTTGATACTGTGTGTGTAATCGGTTTCCACTCTACCTTTTTGAAGAGTGCAACTATCGCAATCGGAACGTAGGTCAGCATAAAGATGGGGAAGGTAAACAAGTACAAAACTCTCTTTACCTTACTGCAGTGTATCTGTCCCCACTCTGTGATTGTTGTGATTGCTCCAAGAAGAAGGAACATACAATAGAAGTTGCCGATTGTCTGCAAGAGCGTCTTTATCAAGACGGGAAGCTCGGGCGAATGGGTTATAATGCCAACGGGAATTGCCACTATATTAATCGCAATACTCAAGAGAGTGAGCAACATTGCGGGCATTATCGTCATAAGCATATCAAAGCACGCGAAATTGCCTTTGAAAATCCCTTTAAACAGCTTTGAGCCATAGTTTGCAAAAACCTGATAAAAGCCCTTTGCCCATCTAAGCCTTTGAGTATATGACTGACGGAACTGTGTGGGCTGTTCATCATAGAGAACCGCATTTGCACAATATCCGATTTTTTCACCTTTGATTACGCTGTCAATGGTAAACTCGATATCCTCTGTAAGCAGGTGGTGTATCCAACCGTTATTATCCTTTATAACCTCGGCACTTACCAAAAAGCCTGTACCCGAGATTGCACAGCTTGTTCCAAGCTGCATTCTTGCATTGTTAAGGTACTTCGCTTCGCGCAGGAACCAGAGCGAATAGCCCGCTGTAATCCAGTTTCCATCATAGTTTTTGGAGTTACGATAGCTTGTGATTATACGATAGCCGTTATCAAATACCTTGTTCATTTCTGCGATGTAATTCGGGTCAAGTATGTTATCGGCATCGAATATAATATATGCCTCATACGCTTTTTCAGCATAGTCTGTGCGGATAATATTAAACATCCAGTCAAGAGCATAGCCCTTGCCGACCTGTTCTTTGTTAAAACGCTCATAAACTATGGCGCCCGCCTCTCTGGCAATCTCGGCAGTATTATCGGTGCAGTTATCCGCAATAACAAATATATCGACAAGCTCGCTCGGATACCTTTGCTCTCTTATACTCCTGATAAGATTTCCGATTACGCTACTCTCGTTTCTTGCAGAAACCACAACCGCAAACCTATGCTGTTTTGCCGCAGTATATTCGGTCGGCTTTTTCAAAAGCCCTACAAAGATGTAAAAAAACTGATAAGCATAGCATAGTGTAAATACAATAGAAATAACGCAGTTCAAAAAAATAATTGCCTTCATAGCAATCTCCTCCGCAATTACAGATTTCCTTTCAGCAAATTATGTGCTGACATCCGTGTTATTATTTTCTACTACCTATACATTCTTTATATAACGAAATTCTAAACAATTTATAAACAATTTATAAATATTTTATAAACGAGTGTTAATTCTATGGAAAAACCAATCTTTTTGCCTTTGTCCTATCACTTTTTGTATAAGATATACATTACTTTTTTGGCAAAGTAACATAAATTTAATACGGGATACTGCAAAAATAATTTTTATTTGATAAAATTATATGAAGAAAGGCGCCCTTATATTACAAGGTCGCGCAAGAAAACATAAGACAATATCCATATTTTCTGTTGATTTTAGTAATATTGCCGTTTACAATGCCTCTTTTTTGTGATATTATGTTTGTAATGACTTTAAGAGAATGGGGTATTTTGATGAAAAGAGAAGATTTGAGAACTGTAGCAATCATTGCCCATGTTGACCATGGCAAAACCACGTTGGTGGATCAGATCCTCCGCCAGTCCAAGATATTCCGGGATAATCAGGAGGTCGTTGACTGCATCCTCGACAACGACGATATCGAGCGTGAACGGGGGATCACCATTCTTTCCAAAAATATCAGTGTCAATTACAAAGGTGTGAAGATCAATGTGATCGATACCCCCGGACACAGCGATTTCGGCGGCCAGGTCGAGCGGGTGCTGAAACTGGCGGACGGGGTCATTCTGCTGGTCGATGCCGCCGAAGGTCCCATGCCGCAGACCCGGTTCGTGCTGGAAAAGGCGTTGGCCCTGAATCTGACCCCGCTGGTCGTCATCAACAAGATCGACAAGCCGGATGCCCGGCCGAATGTGATCCACAACAAAGTCTTCGATCTTTTCTGCGAACTCAATGCCTCCGACGAACAGCTGGAGTTCCAGACCCTTTATGCCAGCGGCCGCGACGGCTGGGCCGTGCGCCATCTGGATGAGCCGCGGGATTCGATCCTGCCGCTGCTGGATGCCGTGCTGGCCCATATCCCCGGTCCGGAATATGTGGATGGACCGGTACAGATGCAGGTCGCCACGCTGGATTATTCCAATTTTGTCGGCCGGATCGGGATCGGACGGGTGTACCGCGGTACGCTGGATCCCGCCAACCCGCTGGTCGTTATCAAACGCGACGGGACGGTGCGGCCGGTGTCGATCAAGCAGTTGTTCACATTTGAAGGGCTGGGCCGGGCCGAGCAGAAACAGGTGGAATGCGGCGACCTGTGCGCCATTGTCGGGGTGGAGGATATCGATATTTCCGATACCATCACCGATCCGGCTCTGCCGGAACAGATGCCGGTGATCGCGGTGGACGAACCGACCATTTCCATGATTTTCCGCATCAATGATTCGCCGTTTTTCGGCCGGGAGGGAAAATATGTCAGCAGCCGGCATCTCCGCGAGCGGCTTTTCCGGGAGATCGAGCGCGATGTGGCATTGCGGGTCGAGGAGTGCTCCGGGGATTCGTTCCGGGTCAGCGGCCGCGGCGTTCTGCATCTGGCGATCCTGATCGAAAATATGCGGCGCGAAGGTTACGAACTGGCCGTTGCCAAACCGCAGGTCATTACCCGCGAGATCGATGGCGTGCAGTGCGAACCGATCGAACGCCTGACGGTGGATGTCCCCGGCGAAGATGTCGGCAAGATCATCGAACTGGCCGGTCAGCGGCACGGCGAAATGATCCAGATGGAGTCCCGCGGCAACCGGCAGGTGGTGGATTTTCTGATCCCCACCCGGGGGTTGATCGGATTCCGCACCAAAGCCATGAATGTCAGTGCCGGTGAAGCGATCGTGTCACACCGTTTTGAGCGTTACGAACCCTGCCGGGGCGATATCCCCCAGCGTTCGGTCGGGACCATGGTCAGCATGGCAAACGGCAAGGCGGCCGGGTACGCGATCGATGCCCTGCAGCAGCGGGGAACATTCTTTATCGAACCCGGTACCGATTGCTACGAAGGCATGATCGTGGGCGAACACTGCAAAGACGGCGATCTGGTGATCAATGTCCAGCGCGGCAAGCAGTTGACCAATATGCGCGCATCATCCAGCGATCACAACCTGAAGATCGCACCGCCGCGGCGGCTTTCGCTGGAACAGGCTCTGGAATACATCGAAGACGATGAATTGGTGGAAGTCACGCCGGTGACATTCCGGCTCCGCAAATTTTATCTGACGGAACTGGAACGCCGCCGGAGCCACTCCAGCAAGCGGTGAACGATCCGCTGACAGCCGATCGCGCCGAATGCGGCGATGGCCGGCAGGGCGGGCAGTTGATAACGCGGGACCGTGATCGGGCCGGGCAGGAAAAAGTAGTATTCCGTTACCGCCAGTATCAGCAGCAGCAGCGGCCACTGGTACCGGAACTGACCGGCCCGGCAGATCATTTCCGCCGCAAAACCGATCCCCAGCAGCAGAACCGGTATCAGCAGCGGTGCCATCAGCAGAGGCAGGGCCATGTTGCCGTCGAAATAGTGGCGGATCGCGGCCGGGATGCCGTGCCGCTGCATGACATCAAGCGTGCCCCGGTTACCCCGGGTCAGACCGAGGTTTTCGGCTACCGCCGGGAAATCCGGCAGCAGCACCCGGGGCTGAAAATGCTGTGACAGCCACAGCCACGGGTGGGCGGCGATCAGTTCCCGGAACCGGGCAAGCCGGAACGCGGTTTTGGATGTTTCATCCGGGTAACGCTCCCGGTCGGCGAATTCGGTTTCCAGTTCAGCCAGGATACGGGCTTTTTCGGCTTCAAAACTGCTGTTGTTCACCCGGGCCAGCAGCATGGCCCCATTCTGATGATACATCGCACCGGTGTTGGTGTCCAGCGAATAACCCGCGCCGCAGGCGGCATTGCGCGCCATCCACGGCAGCAGGATCGCGGCAAACAGCAGGCCGCCCGCCAGCCCCAGTTTCCATTTCCGGCCCGGCGGCAGTCCCGGCAGGAGGGCCAGCCAGAAAAGGGCCGGGAACCACCAGGCAGAGTTGATGGGGCGGATCAGCGTACCGGCCGCCGCTGCCGCCATTGCCAGCAGAAAATCAGCAGAGCGTTTTTCCCGGTAAAAGCGGATGATCCAGAAAACCTGCCAGGCGGCTACGAAGGCAAAGACCGTGTCGCTCAAAAGCAGGGGTCGGTTGCCGATGACGGTGGGGTGAAAGAGAAAAAGTGCCGCTGCCAGCAGGGCCGTCCGGCGACCGCTGAAAAGCCGGGTCAGGCGATAGACCGGGATCGCTGTCAGCACGGCGATCAGGCCGAATCCGGTTTGCAGCAGCGAGGGATACCGGAGCCCCCCGGCTTTCAGAGCGGCCGCCAGCAGTACCGGGTAGCCCGGCACCCGTTCGCAATGCGGCATACCGGCCGGGCCGGTGTAACCGCGCCCCGCCGCCATCGACAGCGCGGGTGTCAGATAGCCGGAGGTGTCCGGACGGGAAAAAAAGGTCAGCGGATCATCCCGGTGCAGACCCGGCCAGCATATTGCCAGATGAACCAGCAGCGCGGCCAGCATCAGCACGGCGAGCCATTGATATTCCCGTCTGGAAACCAGTTGGAAAAGCCGGTGCAGCATGGCGGTCGCGGATCAGCGGGCGGCCTGTGCCAGCAGTTCATCCAGCGGATTTTCCGCGATGCGGACGATACCGGCTTCGCGGATGTAATTTTCCGGCGCATCGGAGGCGTGGGCGGCATTGACCATGACATCGCTGCCGAAATCCCCGCGCACCGTGCCGCCCGGAGCCTTGGCGGGATCGGTGGGGCCGAGTACGGTGCGGATGCGGTTCACCGCATCTTTGCCTTCAAAGATCAGCACCAGAGCCTTGGCCTGATTGGGCGTATCCCATTCCGATTCCGGACAGCGGTCGGGACGGCGGCCCGCCATGAATTCGATGATCCGGAAAAACTGGTCATCGGCAAACGCATTGCCGACGGCATCTTTCAGCAGGGCATCCGCGGATTCGGGCAGATCCAGTTCAAAGGCGGCCGCCAGTTTTTCGCGCGCACCGGCGGCGATCTTGGGCGCGAGTTTGTTCCGGAGAGCCTGTTGCACCGGTCCGTAGAAGGTCAGGGCATCGTTGATGCTCATACGGTTGAGTTTGCAGCCGATCAGTCGCAATCCGGCCCGGTTGAGCAGTTCGAGGATGGCCCCCGGACGGGAGGAGGAAACACGCCAGTTTTCGGGTTTGATCATGACCAGGGTCTGTTCATCGCCATCGGCTTTGCCATCGGCGTTTTCCACCACATTGGGACGGCCGGCGCAGATCCGGGCAAAGAATGCTGCCATGGCGGTTGCCGTACCGGCATCAGCGGGAGCCAGCACCGCCGGTTCAAAAAAGAGCGTTTCACCATCGGCATCGACGATCCGGTCGCCGAATGTGCCGCGGAGCGAAGTGGGGTCATTGAAACAGCCACCCGCCGCATCGGCGGTGCGTTCCACGGCGTTTTCGCCGGAGAGCAGCAGCAGCATGGCGGTCCGGCCCCGGCCGTCGGCCGCCGGAGCGAATTCTTGCCGGATATAATCCGCCAGACGGCCGCATCCGCAGGGGAAGAACCCGGCCAGTTCATCGGCTTCCGCGGCGGTCAGGGCCAGGATGCGCGCCCCGGCCAGTTCCAAGCCGGAGCGGGAAAGGGCCCGCGAAAGCAGAAGCCCGGCGGCACCTTTTTTCATCATGCGGGGGGTGAAGATCAGACAACTGGTGGATTCGGCCATAGTGAAATTCTCCTGTTTTATTCGGGTTGTTTCGGTTTCGGATCACAAAATCCCGCCGGTAATATAGCACGGCGGCGGGGATTTTCTCTGACTGGATTTGCATTTATTCAAAAAAGATGGTAAATTCTCTGCTGTTATTTATTAATCCCGGGAGAAGAATGGCAGACGAAAAGATTGATACCACAGCCGCTCCGGCGGCATATACCGAAGATGCGATCCAGACTTTGAGTTCGCTGGAGCATATCCGGCTCCGGCCCGGGATGTATATCGGGCGGATGGGCGATGGCGCACACCCCGATGACGGGATCTACATTCTGCTCAAAGAGGTGGTTGACAACAGCATCGACGAATTCATCATGGGCAAAGGCCGGCGCATCGATATCACGGTGGCCGACGGGACCGTGACAGTGCGCGACTACGGCCGCGGGATACCGCCGGGGAAATTGGTCGAGTGCGTGTCGGTCATGAACACCGGCGGCAAGTACAACGACGATGTGTTCCAGTTCTCCGTGGGGCTGAACGGGGTCGGCACCAAGGCGGTGAATGCGCTGTCGGAGTCGTTTGCCGTGCAGACATTCCGGGACGGGCATTTCCGGCGGGCGGAGTTCTCCCGCGGGGTGCTGGTCTCCGATACCTCCGGGGAAACCGGCGAAAAGGACGGGACCATGGTCTGTTTCACGCCGGACCGGACGCTCTTCAAGAACTACGCCTTCCGCGAGGATTATCTCGATCGCCGCATCTGGATGTATGCGTATCTCAACAGCGGGCTTTCGCTGTATCTCAACGGCCGCCGGTTTTATTCCCAGAGCGGTCTGTGCGACCTGCTGGAACTCGAAAGCGGCGAAGACCGGCTTTATCCGGTGATCGCATTCCGGGACAAAATGCTGGAGTTCGCCCTGACCCATACCGATGATTACGGGGAACGCAGTTATTCCTTTGTCAACGGCCAGTTCACCAACGACGGCGGGACCCATCTGTCGGCATTCAAAGAAGGGGTGCTGAAAGCGGTCAATGAATTTTCCGGCAAATCCTACAAGGCCGATGACGTCCGCGATGGTATGATCGGAGCGGTGGCCATCAAATTGCGGGCCCCGGTCTTTGAATCCCAGACCAAAAACAAGCTGGGCAATACCGATGTCCGCGGCTGGATCGCCAATGCCGTCCGGGAAGCGGTGGTGGATTTCCTGCACAAGAACCCGGAAGTGGCGCAGGTCATTCTGGACAAGGTCGGCCGTAACGAGCAGATGCACCGGAAGATCCAGGAAGTCAAAAAACTGGGCAAGGAAAGTGCCGCCAAATGCCGGCTCCGCATTCCCAAACTCAAAGACTGCAAATTTCATCCCGGCGACCGCTGGCCGCGGGGAACGGAACCCCACGAAACCATGATTTTTCTGACCGAGGGTGATTCGGCGGCCGGTTCGATCGAACAGTCGCGGATGAGCGATTATCAGGCGATCTTCGCGCTGCGCGGCAAGCCATTGAATTGTTTCGGTGCCACCCGGGAGGCCCTGTACAAAAATGAGGAATTCAATTTTCTGGTGCAGGCACTGGGGATCGAGGATGATATCGAAAATCTGCGTTACGACAAAGTAGTCATCGCCACCGATGCCGATGTGGACGGTATGCATATCCGCAATCTGCTGATCACATTTTTCCTGACATTTTTTGAACAGTTGGTGCTGCGCGGCCACCTCTATGTGCTGGAAACCCCGCTGTTCCGGGTGCGCGACCCGAAAGCGGTCCTGAAAGCCGATGCCCGCAAGGGAAGCAAAAAAGCCGGTGCGGCAGAGGCCGATTATTACTGTTATTCCGAAGCGGAACGGGATGCCGCCGCTGCCAAGCTGGGCAAAAAAGCCGAGATCACCCGGTTCAAAGGGCTGGGTGAAATATCGCCCAAGGAATTCCGGCAGTTCATCGGCGAGGAGATCAAACTCCTGCCGGTAACGCTGGAAAGTACGCGGAATGTGCCGCAGCTGCTCCGTTTCTACATGGGGCCGAATACGCCCGACCGTAAAAATTACATCATGACCAACCTGACGGTGAGCAAATATGAGTGATGAAATGGACAAGACCATGCCGCTCGCCGGGCCGGTGGAGGATGAAGCCGCCTGCGAGGCCGTCCGGCAACGGGGCGACGATGCCTATCTCCGGAGGATGGTGGACCGGAATTTCCTTGAATACGCCTCCTATGTCATCAAAGACCGGGCGATCCCGGATGTGGATGACGGGCTGAAACCGGTCCAGCGGCGCATCCTCTGGGTGTTGAAAGAAGTGGACGACGGCCGTACCCACAAAGCGGCGAATATCGTCGGCAACACCATGCATTACCATCCCCACGGCGATGCCTCCATCGGGGATGCGCTGGTGGTGCTGGCCAACAAAGAATATTATATCGTCAAGCAGGGCAATTACGGCAATCCGGTGACCGGATCGCCCGCCGCCGCCCCCCGTTACATCGAGTGCGGGCTGTCGCAGTTGGGGCGGGAGGTGCTGTTCAACAACGATCTGACGGAATTTGTCGATTCCTACGACGGGCGCAGTCAGGAGCCGGTGGTGCTGCCGGTCAAGATTCCGAGTCTGCTGATGCTCGGCAGCGACGGTATTGCCGTGGGCATGGCAACGACGATCATGCCGCACAATTTCTGCGAACTGCTGCAGGCCCAGATCAGCGAACTCAAAGGGGAAACGTTCCGGCTGTACCCGGATTTCCGGCTCGGCGGCACGATGGATGTGTCGGAGTATGACGACGGCAACGGCAAGATCGTGGTCCGGGCCAAGATCGAGATCGACGAAAAACACCGGAAACTGATCATCCGCGAGATCCCGGCTACCTGTACCACCGAAAGTCTGGTGCAGTCCATCGAAAAGGCCGCAGAAAAAAACAAGATCAAAATTTCCGGCATCCACGATTATTCCGATTCCGAAGCGTTGATCGAGATCACCCCGACCCGCGGGCAGGATCTGGCCAAGACCCGGCAGGCCCTTTACATGTACACCGATTGCTCCAAGTCAATTTCGGTGAATCTTACGGTGATCCGCGACGGCCGCCCCACCACCATGAGCGTGACGGAGGTGCTCAAGCGCAACACGGAAAAACTGCTGTATTATCTGAAACGGGAGTGCGAGATCGCGCTCGACCGGCTCAATGAACAGATCCATGCTAAAACGCTGGCGCAGTTGTTCTTTGAAAACCGCATCTACAAGCGCATCGAAGAAGCCGAAACGCACGAGGCCGCCATGGCAGAGGTCCTCGCCGGGCTGGCTCCGTTCCGGGATCAGCTGCTGCGCGATGTGAGCGATGAAGATGTGGAAAAACTGCTGCAGCTGCCGGTGCGCCGGATCGCCCGGTTCGACATTGTCAGAAACGAACAGGAAATCGCCGGACTGCGTAACGAGATCAAGGCGGTGAAGAAAAATCTGGCCCATCTGACCGATTATGCCATCAGTTATCTGACCGCATTGCTGGAAAAATACGGGGCCGATTTCCCCCGCCGGACGGAAATCGAGAAGATCGAGAAAATCGACCGGGCCGCCGTGGCATTGAACAACATCAAGATCGGTCTGGACCGGCGCAATGGTTACATCGGGGCCGGATACCGCAGCGAGGAGACCTTTACCTGCAACGAATTCGATCATCTGCTGGTGGTGCAGAAAAGCGGGGCCTACAAGGTCATCAATCTGCCGCCGGAAAAACTGTTTATCGGCAAATTCTACGATTGCCGCCGGTACGATGCAACCCAGGAATTCGGGGTGATCTACCGCGACAACAAAACCAAAAAATATTACGGCAAACGGAGCGTGATCGACCGTTACATCACCGACCGGGAGTATCTGCTTTGTCCGGAACATTGCCGGTTGGAATTGCTGACGCCCCGGCCGGATGCGATCTATCAACTGTTTGACGGCAAGAAGGCGATCGAGGTCAATCTGCTGGATCTGCCGTTGCGTTCCCCCAAATCCCGCGGCCTGCTGATCACCGCCAAAGAGGTGAGCAAGATCACCCGGTTGCGCGAATTGACGGCGGAAGAAGTGGCGGCGTACCGTGCCGTGCCTGCCCCCGTGGCGGAACCCGTGGCGGAACCCGCGCCGGAACCCGCGCCGGAACCCGCGCCTGAACCCGTGCCGGAACCCGTGACGGAGCCTGCGCCGGAACCCGTGACGGAACCTGCGCCGGAACCCGTGGCGGAACCTGCGCCGGAACCCGCGCCGGAACCTGCGCCGGAACCCGCGCCGGAACCCGTGGCGGAACCCGTGCCTGAACCCGTGACGGAGCCTGCGCCGGAACCTGCGCCGGAACCTGCGCCGGAACCCGCGCCGGAACCCGCGCCGGAACCCGCGCCGGATTTCGCATTGTCTGCCGATGAACGGGCGGAGCATACCGGGCGTCCGCGGCGGCCGCGCGCAACGGCTCCGGAAGCGGTCAGTCCATCCCGGAGCGAGGAAGATGATCTGGGGATCATCCAGCCGGAATTCGGATTCTGACTGCGGCAGAAAAAAGCGCGTTTTGGTGCTTTGCCGGATTGCTCTTGCGGTTGAGGTATGCTATATTAACGGATAATAAACTGTAAGCAGGATGCAATGATGGTGGACACGGGGTCTGGCGTTTTCCGACACATCCGGAAGGTATTCTTTTTTGTTCTGAAACTGACGATCGCTGCGGCAGTGGTCTGGTTTATCGCTGCACAGAATTTTCAGGGGATCAAAGAAGGTTTCGCTTCTTTCCGTTATATCTGGCTGATTCCGGCGGCGGCGATTTATTTTTTTCACATGGTTGTGTGTGCCTTCCGCTGGCACCGGCTGATCCGGGTGCTGGATATCCGGATGTCGCTTTTCGAGGCATTTGTGCTGTCGATGCAGGCCTATTTTTTTTCCCTGGTGATCCCCGGTGGGGCGATCGGCGGGGATCTGGTGAAAATCGCCATGCTCAACACCCGGACACCCCCCGGCAGTAAAGCCGAAGGGGCGTTTTCGATCCTGATGGACCGGATCGTGGGCATGATCGCCATGTTTGCCACGGCGGCGGTTGCGGTGATCTGCTCCGCACCGTTGCTGATGCGGATGGAGATCGCGGAATGGCCGTTGCGTCCGGGTATGAAGATCGGCGGTATTGTTTTGGTGCTGCTGGTTTGTCTGGGGGGGATCGCGGCATCGCTGGCGGTGTTCTGCCACCGGAGATTTTTTCCGCTGCCGGTCATCCGGCAGGTGGTGGCATGGCTCGACCGGCGGGGGCGCGGGATCGCCACGCGGCTGGCGGCGGCGGCCGATGTTTACTGGCGCAATCCGAAGGTGCTGTTCGGTTCGATCTTCTGGAGTGTGCTGCTGGTGCATCTGCTGCTGGCGGTGGTGTTTTTCTGCCTGCTGGCCGGGTTGGGCGTGACGGCGGTGAGCGGACTTACGGTCGTCACGGCGGTGATGCTCGGCAATCTGGCCGGACTGCTGCCGTTCAGCCCCGGCGGGATCGGTATCCGCGATATCATCGTGATCGCCGTGCTGGTCGCCGGCGGCATGGCAGCCGGTGATGCCAAAACAGCGCAACTGCTTTATACCGGTTTGTTGATCGGTTTCAATCTTTTCGGCGGAGTCTTTTTTCTGATTTGTCCGGGTCGCCGCCGGACAGTGGAGATTCTGCGGCAGGCGGGAGAATAACAGGAAATGAATGATCTGCAACTTGAAATGAAATTTACCGGAGATCCGGGGCGCAACCGGTTGCGCGACACCATCAATGCCGGGGAATTCACACTGCTGATCGAAAGCCGGTCCCCTGCCAAGGATCTGGATCTGGCAGTTGGCAGTGAACGGCTGGCGGAACTGGAAAAATGCATCCTCGCTATCACCGGCATACCGGCATCGCTGGCGGTGTTGGATGGCGGGAATTCCGCCGAATACTGGCGGGCGGCGGAGTTCGTCGGAGCCTTGGATCCGGAGGAACGCGACCGGCATCTCTTTTACTTCGGCGGGCGTAATACCACGGCCTCGGAAATGCGGCAGCTGACTTCGCTGGCGTTGTCGGCGGGGGCGCGCAATCTGGTGGCGGTTTCCGGCGAAGCGGCCGCCGGTGAAGGGCTGGCGGATACCCGGCGGCATCATTTTTTTGAAAGCCGCCGGATGCTGTCGTACTGGAACGCGGAACGGGAGGTGCCGCCCACGCTGTTCACCGGTTGTGCGGTCAATCCGTTTCAATACACCGCGCCGTCGCTTTTTTCCCAGTACGCGAATCTGATCCGGAAATTGCATTCGGGGGCGCAATTTGTCGTGACCCAGGCGGGTTGGGATATGCTGAAACTGCAGTCGCTGTGCTGGTATCTGCGGTCCCGGGCATTTTACCAGCCGCTGATCGCCCGGTTGATCCTGCTGACCCCGGAACGGGTGGAGCGTATTCTGGGCGGTCAGGAACCGGGTGTGACCATTTCCAAAGATTTCCAGCGCATCCTGGATCAGGAACTCCGTTTTTCCCGGAGCCAGTTCGAGGCGGCCCAGTGGCGGCGGCTGGAACTGCAGGCGGCCGGTTGCCGGTTGCTCGGATTCAGCGGCGTTCAGGTTTCCGGTGCCAATACCCCGGCCCGGATCGCCACGGTGGCGGACCGGATCACATCGGCATTGCAGGAATTCAAAAATTTCAACGAATGGCTGGAGGCCTACAATTCCTATCAGGCCCGGGCCGAGATGGCCCCGTTGTCCACCAGTTTTTACCTTTACGACCGGGCTTTGCTCCGGGCATTTCCGGAATCCCCGCTGAAAATGAATGTGCCTGACCCAATCGAAGTCACCTGGGGGGAACGGTTCCGTTACCGGCTCCGGCATTTTCTGTTTCCCCACGCCGATCAGCAGGGGGCATCGGAACGGCAATGGCTGAAGCGGATTTTTGCCGGGTGCGGCGGTTGTGACCGCTGCCGGTTGGTCCAGTGTGAATTCATCTGCCCCGACCATTGCCCGAAACATCTGGCGAACGGGCCGTGCGGCGGCATCCGGCCGGATGGGAGTTGCGAGATCGCCGGTGTGGGCGAATGCATCTTCCGCCGTCAGTACCGGCTTGCCGACTGGCGGCAGCATGTGTTGAATTGGGAAGACAGAGTGGTACCGCCCGGACGGACGGATGAACCGGGTGATGCCAATGTCCCGGAGATAAAAACAAACCGATAAACAGGAGAAATTGATATGCCGGTTTTTGCAGCTTTTCATGGTTTGGTGCCGACCCCGGAACGGGCGGCGCAGGTGGCCGCGGTGCCTTATGATGTGGTGAATACGGAGGAGGCCGCGGAACTGGCGGCGGGGAATCCGCTTTCGTTTCTGCATATCTCCCGGGCGGAAATCGATATGGCTCCGGGGATCGATCTGCACAGCGATGAAGTTTACGAACAGTCCCGGGCGGCGTTTGCGCGCATCCGGAGCGAAGCCCCGCTTCTGACCGACGGGGAAAAACATCTCTATATCTATCAGCAGCAGATGAACGATCATATCCAGACCGGGGTGGTCGGGTGTGCCTCCAGTGCGGAATATGTGGCCGGGATCATCAAAAAACACGAAAAAACCCGCAAAGACAAAGAAGATGACCGGACCCGTCAGGTCATGGCCCTCCGTTCCCACACCGGTCCGGCGTTTTTCACCTACCGGGGCGATGCGGCGATCAATGCGATCGTGGAAGAAGGGTGCCGGCAGGAACCGTATTTCAATTTTGTGGCTCCGGACGGCATCCGTCATACCCTGTGGCGGCTTGATCCGGCGGTCAGTCTGACATTGCAGGCGGCGTTTGAAAAAATCCCGTGCTTCTACATCGCCGACGGGCATCACCGGAGCGCGGCGGCCGCCCGGGTGGCCGGGGAATGCGCCCCGCACAATCCGGATCACAACGGCAGCGAAGAATACAATTATTTTCTGGCCGTGGCGTTCCCGGCGGAGCAGTTGCAGATCCTGCCCTACAACCGGGTGGTCAAATCGTTGAACGGCCGCGACAAAGCAGCGTATCTGCAGGCGGTCGGGGAAAAATTTGATATCGTTCCCTGCGGCGATGGCACGGCGCGCGGTAAAGGCGATTTCCGGATGTATCTCGACGGGCAGTGGTATCAGTTGACGGCCAAAGTGGATGAATCCACGCTCGATGTGATCAACCGGCTCGATGTCAGTATCCTGCAGAATGAATTGCTGGCTCCGGTGCTGGGGATCGATGATCCGCGGACCAGCCAGATGATCGACTTTGTCGGCGGCCTCCGGGGGACCGGTGAACTGGAAAAACGGGTCGATTCCGGGGAATGCAAGGTGGCGTTTTCGCTGTATCCGACCACCGTTGAACAACTGATGGCGATTGCCGATGCGGGCGCGATCATGCCGCCCAAATCGACGTGGTTTGAACCGAAACTGCGCGACGGTATCGTTTGTCACGATTTCTGATCGTATGACGGAACGGGGGGCATGGCTCCCCGTTTTTTTATGGCTGAAAAATAAAGGTGATATTCATGGCAGAGATCAAACTGTTGGGGACGGCGGCTCAATTCGATCCGTCCCGGGTCCAGGTGGTGGAGCATCAAGCATTCGGTTCCGGCAGCGGGGTCCGGCTGGCGGCGGGGGCGGCCGCGGAAGCCGCCGAGGAAAAACCGGATCTCCGGTTTCAGGTGACGATCCCGGAGGATGGGCGTTATCAGATCAGCGGCCTGTCGGCGGCCAGTTACGGGGCCGGGCGGGAATTGATGCTCCGGAGTCACGACAAATACGATTCGCTCCGCATCCGGTTGGCAATAGATGATGATTTTCCGCGATCACTGGTGATCGTGGTGGGGTGGAAAGATCAGGACGACTGCCGGGAATTTCTCCGTTATGCCGATTTCAAGGCCGGAACCCACGAACTCAAGGTGTGGCTGTCCGATGGGGTACTGCTGGAGGGGCTTTCGGTGGAGCCGATGAAGCCGACCGAAATCCCGGCCGATGCCGATACCTATGAACCGCCGGTGATCCCGGATGCCGCGCATCCCCGGATCTGGGTCACGCCGGCCACCCGGGAGGAGATCCGGCGCAATCTGCACACCGCCGAAAATGCTCCGGTGTGGGAAGATTTGCAGCGGGTCGCGGCGGAACCCTGTCAGTTTACCGCGCCGGTGCGGGCCGTGACCGGGTATGAACCGGAATTGCTGAAAAAACTGGTTTGCCGGGCCTTTTATTATCAGATGACCGGTGATGTGGCGTGCGGCCGGCATGCCGCCGCGGTATTGATCGAATACCTCAAATCGGTGGAATTCGACAATTTGCTGGATATCACCCGTGAACTGGGCAATGTCCTTTACAGCGGTGCCTGCGTGTACGACTGGTGCTGGGAGGTGTTGACCCCGTTGGAACGGAAACTCTGCCGCGACAATCTGCTGCGTCTGGCCGAGGGGATGGAGATCGGCTGGCCGCCGTTCCTGCAGCCGGTGGTCAACGGGCATGGCAACGAAGCCCAGGTCAGCCGCGATCTGCTGGCAATGGCGATTGCATTCTACGGCGAAGACGACCGCCCCTATCAACTGACTTCGTATCTGATGCTGCATGAATTGCTGCCGCTGCGCGAGCGCGAATACTGGTGTGAACGGCACAATCAGGGGATCGGATACGCGGCCTACCGTTTCGGCTGGGAAATGACCGGTGCCTGGATGCTGCGGCGGATGACCGGCCGGGAAATCTTCCATTCCAACATCGGTTCGGTTTACACCTACTGGCAATATTTCCGCCGTCCCGAAGGCTGTATGGTGCTGGAGGGCGATGCCAATATCCGGGAAAATATTGAATGGTGGCACGCGCCGTATTTGAGTTTTGTCTGCGGCACCTACACCAACGATCCGCTGATCAAGGGCGATTTTGTCCGCGCGGGCGGCCGCATTGACGATTGGCCCATGTTCCTCTGTCTGAACAATCCCGACCTGAAACCGGAAATGTCACCGGCCGGCTTGCCCACGGTGCATTGTTTCCGCGGGGTCCTGCCGGGCATCCTGTACCGCACCGGCTGGAATTTCGGCGAAGATTCCAACGATGCGGTGGTGGCATTGCGCGGTTCCGGGTGGCATTTCTGCAACCACCAGCACCCCGATGCCGGCAGTTTCCAGATTTTTTACCACGGGGCTCTGGCCTTTGATCTCGGTTTGTATGCCTATTACGGGACTGCCTACGACATGGGTTACAACAAACGCTCCATCAGCCACAACACCATGCTGGTGTACAATCCGGATGAAATTTTCCGCCGTGCCTCCGACGGCCGCAGAATCAATGACGGCGGACAGCGGCTGGTGCAGGAACCGCTGGTGCTGCGGGCGTCGGATCTGAAACGCGATTCGGTCTTTTTCCTCGGCGATACGCTGGGGCTGGCAGCGATCCCCGGTGATTGTGCGTGGCTTTCCAGCGAACTGGCACCGGCATATTCGGACAAAGTCCGCCGCTACCGCCGCGATTTCTGCCTGCTGGAAATGGATGATCCGGAACGGCCGCTGGCACTGATCGTGGTCGATCACATCACCAGCAGCGATGCCGGATTCACCAAATATTTCCTGCTGAATTCGCTGACGGAACCGGAAGTCGTTGACAATCATTGCTTCCGGATCATTTCCGATGCGCCGGAGCATCAGTCCCATCTGACCTGCCGGACATTTCTGCCCGAAGCCGTGGCGGTGTCGCGGCTCGGCGGGAAACCCGGCGCGTGCAGCAATGTTTTCGGGGTGGAATTGGGTACGCCCTTCGAGAAACATCCGTGCAGCCGCGGCTGGCGAACGATGATCGCTCCGGCGGTGGCGCAGGAAACGGATCTGTTTGTCCACGTGATGACGGTCGAGGGCGAAGGTGCCGCGCCGCTGCCGGTCGGCTTCACCCGTTTGGACAACATTGGTCTGATCACCGCCGGCGGCCGGGCGGCACTGGTGCCGCTGACGACCGACCGGATCTCCGGCGCGGTCGAATTTGAACTGGCGGAGGCGGCCCCGGTGGTGTGCTGCGGTCTGACTGCCGGGACCTGGCAGATCGGAGATGATGTGCTGACCGTGGATACGATCGGGACACCGCTCCGGCTGGATCTGGCGGCCGGCAAACACCGCATCGCACCGGTGATGCTGTAAGTTTTTCCGGTTGCTGCCAAAGGTTTTCGACATACCGGCTTGAAAAATCCCCCGGGCTGTCTTATATTACGCTAAATTTAACTGCTTTACAAAGGAGGTGGCGATGGCTGTGGAGGTACAGGCCGGTAAAAAGACCTGGAGTGTTAATGGATTAACCTATACGCTGGTGGGTTTGGTACTGCTGTTTGCCCTGATGACAGTGTGTGATTTTACCTGGGCGATGAAGGATCGCTCGGTGGGTATGATCACCAAGCTGATGCTGAAAAAATTCGGGGCTTCGGATAAATTGAACGGATTGCTGATCGTATCGCTGCCCAATGTTCTGGGGATGCTGATCCACCCGATCATCAGTTACCGTTCGGACCGTCACCGCGGCCGTTTCGGCCGCCGGGTGCCGTATCTGATCTGGACACTGCCGATCGTGGTGGCCGGTATGGTCGGTATGGGCTTCAGCGAACAGATCGGCAGATATCTGGCCGGATTGCTGGGGCATCTGCCGTTTTTTTCCGGCTGGGATATCAACGCGGCCACGGTTTTTTCGATCGGCTTTTTCTGGTTCGTTTTTGAATTGGGCATGATCGTGGCCAACACCGTGTTTCTGGCATTTGTCAACGATGTGGTGCCGAAAGAGGTGATCGGCCGGTTCATGAGCTTTTTCCGGCTCATGTCGCTCTCGGCGGGGATCATTTTCTCGTGGTGGATGCTGGGCTGGCTGGAACAGCACAACGCCTATATGCTGCTGTATTTCGGCGTGGCGGGCCTTTACACCGTGGGCATGGTGCTGATGTGCGCGCTGGTCAAAGAGGGCCATTATCCGCCGCCGCCGGAACCGGTGGCCGGTGAAACCAAATTCCGGGCGATCGCCGCGACCAAGACCTATTTCCGGGAATGCTTCAGCCATCCGTATTATCTGCTGATGTTTGTGGCGTTTCTGTTTTTCGCGATCTGCTTCATGCCGGTCAATACCTATTTGGTCTTTTACGGTCAGAGTTTGGGGGTGTCGCTGAAGGTTTACGGCGAAGTGATCTCGTATTCTTTCTGCTGCTCTTTTATTCTGGCCTATCCGCTGGGCTGGCTGGCCGACCGGTTCCATCCGTTGCGGTGTTGTGTGATCGTGATGGGCCTGTATCTGCTGGCCGCTGTCTACTGTGCGCTGACCATCCACGATGAATGGACATTTTCGGTGGGTGTGATGTGCCACAGTGTCATCAGCGGTGCATTTGTCACGACCAGTGCTTCGCTGCGGATGCGGCTGCTGCCGGCGGACCGGTTCGCCCAGTTCAATTCGGCGGCCGGGCTGGTTTCCGGTATTGTCAACTCCATGATGATCCCGCTGCTGGGATGGGTGCTGGATGTCACCGGCAACAATTACGCTTTGCTGTATTGGTTCGGCTCCATTCTGGCCGCCTTCGCGCTGTTGGGCGGTGTTCTGCTCTATGCCCGGTTCCTGCATTACGGCGGGGTCAAAAATTATGTGGCTCCGCCGGTTTGATGCCCGGTGTGCGTCAATAAAAAAAGAGGCTGTTGCCAAACCTCAAAAAAGGAGAGCAACAGCCTTTTTTATTGTTTGAGCTGAATATGTTGAGATTTTATAAAAAAAGTGGAATTGCTTTTATCGTCACCGATAAAAACAATTCCGCTGAAAGTTTTGGGAAGATGGGGGGGGCAGGGAAGATAACCTTTTTTCAAAAAGGTGTCTTCCCCGCAACGCCATTAGGCAAAAGCCTTTTTTAATCGGAACGGATCTTTATTTGGCCGCATCCGGATTGGTTTCGCGGTCGAGCTGCCGGAGCGCGGTGCGGCGGATCTTGCCGCTGACGGTCTTGGGCAGTTCGGTCATAAAGTCGATGCGGCGCGGATATTTGTACGGTGCCGTCTGATGCTTGACATATTCCTGGATCTCTTTTTTGAGTTCTTCGGAGGGCTGTTTATCGCGGGTCAGCACGATGTAGGCTTTGACCACCTGACCGCGGGTGGGATCGGGGACACCGACCACGGCACATTCGAGGACATAGGGCAGTTCCATCAGGGTGCTTTCGATTTCAAACGGTCCGATGCGGTAGCCGGATGACTTGATCAGGTCGTCGGTACGGCCCACATACCAGTAGTAGCCGTCTTCGTCCATCCAGGCGGTATCGCCCGTGTGATAGAAGCCGTCGTGCCAGACTTCACGGGTGGCTTCTTCGTCGCCGAAATAGCCGGTGAACAGGCCGGGGATCTGGTAGGGGGCCGCTTTGATGACGATTTCGCCCACTTCGCCGGATTTGACCGGATTGCCGTCCGCATCGACCAGTTGTACCGGATACAGCGGCGAAGGTTTGCCCATGGAGCCGGGTTTGGGTTCCATGCCGGTAAGAGTGCCCAGGATCACGGTGCTTTCGGACTGACCGAATGCCTCCATGACTTTGAGGCCGGTTGCTTTGCGGAAAAGTTGGAAGACCTCCGGATTGAGTGCTTCGCCCGCGATGGTCGCGTGGGAAAGCGTGGAAAAGTCGTAGTGCGACAGATCTTCGCGGATGAAGAACCGGTACATCGTCGGCGGCGCGCAGAATGTGGTGATGTTGCAGGCCTTGAAAAGCGGCATGATGTCAGCGGCATCGAACCGGTCAAAGTCATACACGAACACCCCCGCTTCGCAGAGCCACTGGCCGTAGAGTTTGCCCCACATGGCTTTGGCCCAGCCGGTATCGGAAATGGTCAGATGCAGTCCGTCGGGATTGACATTGTGCCACCAGCGGGCGGTGATGATATGCCCCAGCGGATAGGTGAAGCAATGGCTGACGATTTTCGGATAACCGGTGGTCCCGGAACTGAAAAACATCAGCATCGGATCGTGGGCGGTCAAATCCGCCGGGCGTTCAAAAACATTGCTGTAGCGGTCGAGCGAGGCGTCGAAATCCAGCCATCCTTCGCGGGTGCCGTTGACGCCGATGAGAAATTCAACACAGGGGGAACTGGCCGCCGCTTTTTCCGCTTCCTGCATCACATCGCCCATGGCGGTGCAGATGACGGCCCGGATGCCGGCTTTGTCGAAACGGTACTGGAAGTCGTGTGCCAGCAACTGGTTCGGAGCCATCACCGCAACCGCGCCGATACGGTGCAGGGCGTTGATGATGATCCAGAACTGCCAGTGCCGCCGCAGGACCAGCATGACCCGGTCGCCTTTGCGGATGCCCAGCGAGGTGAGGTAATTGGCCGCCTGACAGGATTTGTCGGCCAGTTCCCGGAACGAAAACTGCCGGAGTTCATGGTCGCGGCTCATCCAGCAGAGACCGATCTTGTCCGGGGTTTTGGCGGCGAGGGCATCCAGCACATCGTAGGCAAAGTTGAAGTTGTCGGGATAATGGATATCCACATGTGTCAGCACCCCGTGTTCATCGAATTCCGGGGTGAGGTAATCCTGATAGAGGAAATGTCTGGCATCGTTGTCATCCGTCAGGTGGTCGTATCCTTCGACGGTCCGGGGGGTGTCGCCCATGCCGTCCATGACGATGGCCAGAAATTCGCAATCTTCATCCCCCGCGGCGACCATGCCGTGCGGATGGCTGGAGTCAAAAAGCAGCGAGTCGCCGGGATTCAGGACCTCGATCTTGTTCTCCAGCCGGACCCGGAGCCGCCCCTTGAGAATGTAATCGAATTCGTGACCGGAGTGTGTGGTGACCGGGATCGGAAGCGATTCATCCTGCGGTTTGGCGTGGACCAGCAGCGGGTTGCAGTGACGGTCCTTGAGCAGCGGCGCCAGCATCTGGTAATCGAGCCCGGCGCGGCGTTCGATCGGCAGACCTTTGCCATTGCGGGTGACGTCGTAGAACGAAAGTTTCGGGGATTCCCCGCTGACCAGTGCGCTGACATCCACGCCGAAACGCTCGGCGCAGAGATGCAGAAAGGCGAAGGGGCTTTCCACCGAGCCGTCTTCGTGACACAGATATTCCGCTTCGCTGACACCGGTCACCCGGGCCATTTCGGCGGTGGAAATCTCCATGATCTGGCGGATATCAGCGATACGCTGACCGATCTGCTTGAATTTAGTTTCCATAATCTTTATTCTTCAGCTTCTGTTTGTACGGAAAAGTAGAAGTCCGCCGGAGCCGGAAAGCCCCGTTGACCGCAACTTTCCGGAGATGGATGATCGTTGCGGTCTAAAAGTTGCTAACTCGGACTTTGGAGGCGGGGAGCACAGGGTACATTTCCACCGGGACACGCCGAACGGCAGCCGTTGCCGCCGGGACCGGCAAAATCAGATGGGCCGGGTGGTGAAACATGGATCCCTGTCTCCTGCGTTAGATATTGATAGAAAATCTCTATATACTATAGGTGGCGCGCGCGGATTTGTCAAGACGCAAACGGGGCGGGAGAGAAAAAATGCCGGATTTTCCACCGGTATCGCCGGCGGCGGCTTGAAAAAACGGCCGGATTGGGTATTGTAGCAGCAAAGCGAAAGGGCGATTTATGAAAGAACAGGAACCGCAGGAGCCGCAGTTGTCTTTTGAAGCGGCGGCAGAACAGTTGGAAGAATTGGTGGCGCGGATGGAGTCCGGCAGACAGCCGCTGACCTCGCTGATCGCGGATTATGAACGGGGAAGCCGGTTGCTGGCGTTGTGCCGCAGTCAGTTGGAACAGATGCACCGCCGCTTGGAGATATGGGAGCAGAATGCGGCTTCCGGCGGGGAGTGGAAAGAATTTTCGCCGGATGGGGCGACCCCGTCGCGGCAGGGGGAACTGCCGCTCTAACCGGTCAGATCGGCGAACTCCGCCGTCAGATATCCGGCCAGCGTTTCCGGAGCCATTCCCACCGAAAGCCCGATGCGGCCGCCGGAAACCACGATTTCGTCGTACAGGATCGCGGTTTCATCGAGAAAGGTGGGGAATTGTTTTTTCATGCCGATCGGCGAACACCCGCCGTGGACATAGCCGGTGAGCGGCAGCAGTTGTTTTTGCGGGATCAGGTCGATTTTTTTCACCCCGGCGGCGCGGGCCGCTTTTTTCAGGTGCAGCGTGGCAGGGGCCGGGATCACAAAGACGAAATATTCATGCTCCGGGGTCTCTGCCACCAGCGTTTTGAACAGCCGTTCCGGCTCGACGCCGATATTGACAGCCATCCGGACCGCATCGGTGAATTCATCGCCGGTGCCGGCAGTACGGATGTTCGGAGCGATCCCGGCGGATTCCAGAAGCCGGATAACATTGGTTTTGATCATTTTTCCCGGATCGGTGCAAAAAAATGGAGCCAGTAGTCAGAATCGAACTGACAACCTACGCATTACAAGTGCGTTGCTCTACCATTGAGCCATACTGGCAGGATGCGATTACTATAATGCCGGATGCGGATTTTGCAAGCGGAAAACGGATTTTTCGCCGCCGGAACCGGGGAGATGATGTTTTTTTGCAGATTGTGATTTGAAATATTCCGTAGATGTGATACATTGAAAGGAAATGAAAATCACGCAAAAAGATTTCACGTAAGGAGTAACACAAATGGGTCAGCAACTGAACAAGGTCATCAAACGCCGTCGCCGCAAAGCTTATCTGGAACGCTGCCGCGAGCGCGTGCGCGAAATCATCGCCAGCAAGAAAAAGTAAGTCATTCCGGCGGAATCCGTTTGATGCCGCCCCGGTTTTTCCGGCTTTCGGCATCCGGCGGGCCGCCATTCCCGGAACAGTTCTGGTGTTCCGGTTTTGTATATGGCCGTGGTTCTTCAGGGAACGACGGTCTTTTTTTTTGCTTTTTTGTCATACATGTGATACATTTAGCAGGAAACGCATTTCAACAGCCAATCAAAAACAGGATGGTAACATGCAGAAAGCAATTTTGGGGAAGACCGGTCTTGAGGTATCGCGGTTGGGTTTTGGCACCATGCGGCTGCCGATCTCGGAAGATCCCGCGCTGGCAAATCGCCGGGATGATCTGGAGGAAGCGGCGGAACTGGTGGTGCGCGGCATCGACCGGGGGATCAATTATATCGATACGGCCTTCGGGTATTGCGGGGAGCGTTCCGAAATCGCGGTCGGCATGGCATTGCGCGGGCGGCGCGATCAGGTGGTGCTGTCCACCAAATTGCCGATGTGGCGGGTGGAGTGCGCCGATGATTTCCCGCGTTTTCTGGAAAAACAGCTTGAAAAACTGGATACGGACCATATCGACTGCTATCATTTTCACGCCCTCAATGCGAGTCATTTCCATGACCGGGTGCTGAAATTCAAGTTGATCGAACTGGCGCAGAAATATATCGACCAGAAAGTGATCCGGCATCTGGCGTTTTCGTTTCACGATACCGTTGCGGTGATGAAAGAAATCATTGACACCCAGGCGTTTGAAAGTGTGCTGTGCCAGTACAACCTGCTGGACCGGTCGCTGGAGGAAGGGATCGGATATGCCGCCTCCAAAGGTCTGGGGGTGGTGATCATGGGGCCGGTCGGCGGCGGTCGGCTGGCTTTTTCGGAAGGGGTGTTTGAGCAGACGGCCGGGCTTTCCACGCCGGAACTGGCACTCCGCTTCGTGCTGAACAATCCGCATGTGACACTGGCTCTTTCCGGCATGGGCAACGCGCAGATGGTCGATGACAATGTGCGCGTGGCTTCCGGCGATACCGCACTGTCCGAAGCGGAAATGGCGGCGATCGAAGAGATCCAGGCACGCTGCGCCGAATTGAAAAACATTTACTGCACCGGTTGTGCCTATTGCCAGCCGTGTCCGGTGGAGGTGCGCATCCCCGATGTGATGCAGTCGCTGATCTACCGGAAAGTTTACGGTCTGACGACGGCGGCAGGCAATTATTACGCGCAGATCGGCGACCGGTTCCATCCCGGCAAAATGGCATCGGCCTGTGTCGGCTGCGGCCAGTGCGAAACGAAATGTCCGCAGAAACTGCCGATCCGGGAACGGCTGAAAGAGGCCGTTGCCACTTTTGAACAGAAATAGCAGCCGTCAGCGGGACGGATTTTTCCGGCGGCAGAGGACCCAGGTCTTGCCGCCGGCTTCCACCTGCCGGATCACTTCGGCTGCCCGGGGGACCGGGGTGGTGGCGGCAATGAACCAGCCATCCACCCGGCCGCCATCTCCGGCAACATGCGGGAGATAATCGCGGCCGCCCGCCATGGCCCCCAGCGCATCAAACGAAGAGGCGATCACCGGCCGGCGTTTGGAAATATAGTGGTGAGGATGGCGGTTTTTGACCGCCGGTGGCAGGTCCGGCCATTCCTGCCGGATCGCTTCCACCGCAACGGTTTCGATTGCCCGGCGGGCGGCTTTGCGGTGGCCGAAGCGCGCCTTTAACCCCGGTACCATGCCGTCGTACAGCAGAAAGATCCCCAGCCCGATGGCGATCACCGGCACGATCCGGCGTTGGCACCATTGCGGCAGCAGCCGGTAAAGCCGGGCAAAGCCCCATGCCGTCCAGCCGAAACCCAATGCTGCCGCCGGGAGCAGGTAGCGGCGGGGAACATACCATTTGTGATCCGCAATGAACACCTGCAACAGCAGCAGCAACGTGTGCAGCAGGATCAGGCCGAGCAGGATGGTCTCGCTCCGGGTCCAGTATTTGTGCCGGATCCGGTAGATGATGACAAACAGAGCCGGAATGGCAAAATAGGGGTACATGCCGCGGAAAAGAGCCAGACATTCATTCATGCGGCACCTCCGTTTCCCAGCCGATCCCGGCCGCTGCGCGCAGATAGCCGGAGAAGGGGACCGGATACCCGGTCCAGCAGTAATTCAGCAGGAGTTGGGGGGTCAGCAGGATCAGAAACAACAGCACCGCCGTCAGACTGCGGCCGTTCCGGAGGCATCGCCGCCGGAGGTCGTATCCGATCAGGATCAGCAGTGCGCAGGCGGCAAAGGCGAAGCCTTCGGCGCGGATGGAGGCCAGCATGGCTCCGCCGATCCCGGCGGCGATGGCGGCTTTCCACGATTTCGCGTCGCGGTAAAGGACCAGGAGGCCCCATACCAGCAGGGCCAGGGCAAATGTTTTGAGATTTTCCCGCAGTCCGGCGTAGAAGATCCGGTGCAGATGGGAGCAGAAAAAGTAGAACATTACGCCCAGCAATGCCGTTTGCCGGCGGCAGAATTCCCGGAAGATCCCGTAAAGCGGCAGTGCCGCCGCCAGAAAAAAGAGCAGTCCGGTCAACTGGCAGGCCAGAAACCCGGAACACCCCAGCCGGATCAGCGTGCCGGACAAAACCGGGAAAAGGATGCCGAAGCGGGGATGGAATGCGTCTTCCCTATCACCGGCGGCGAATGCTTCGGCCATTGGGATGTAACGGGTCAGGGTATCGGCCGCCGGGTCCGATGCCAGAAAAAGGGCTGCCGATATGACCGGGACCGCGATAACGGCAATCATCCATAACTTGCTTTTCACCAGATCAACTCCTTTGGGTTTGCAGATACAATAACGCCCGTTCCGTGGTTTGTCAAAACAATCCGGCAAAACCGCTGCGGCATCCGTGAGGATTTGAATTTCGCGCGCGCCTGTGGTATATTATATAAATATAGTGCACAAAAAAACAGGGCCGTTGTGTCCCGGCCATACAAGAACAGGATGGAAAAATGAGAGAGATCAAAGTTGGAATCATCGGATTCGGTACCGTCGGTGCCGGGGTGGCGGAAAATCTGCTGTTGAACGGCGATGTTGTCACCAAACGTATTGGTGTCAAGGTGACTTTGGCCGGTATCGCGGATCTGGATATCACCAGTGATCGCGGTGTGGCGGTCCCCCGGGAACTGCTGACCACCGATGCCGCCGGACTGATTGAGAAATCCGATGTGGTCGTGGAATTGATCGGCGGGACCGGTGCCGCCAAAAAATTCATTCTGCAGGCTCTCCGGGCCGGTAAATCGGTGGTCACGGCCAACAAGGCTCTGCTGGCCATGCACGGCGAAGAATTGTTCCGGGTTGCCGAAGAAAACGGCGCGGATATTTGCTACGAAGCCAGCGTGGCCGGCGGTATCCCGATCCTGAAAGCCTTGCGGGAAGGGTTGGTTTCCAACCGCATCAACCGTATTTACGGCATCCTGAACGGTACCTGCAACTACATCCTGACCCGGATGGAACGCGAAGGGATCGGTTTTGAAGAAGTGCTGGTCGATGCCCAGCGGCTCGGTTATGCCGAAGCGGAACCTTCGCTGGATATCGACGGGTATGATACGGCGCACAAAGCCGCCATCCTGGCGGGGCTGGCGTACGGCCGCTGGTTCGGTCTTGATCCGGTGCATGTGGAAGGCATCCGCGGGGTGTCGCTGGACGATCTGCGTTATGCCGACGGGCTCGGCTACCGCATCAAACTGCTGGCGGTGCTGAAGAACAACAATGGCGTTGTGGAAGTGCGGGTCCATCCCACGCTGATCCCCAAAACTGCTTTGCTGGCCAACATTTCCGATGTGTTCAACGGGGTGATGGTCGAGGGCGATACGGTCGGGCAGACGCTCTTTTACGGGCGCGGTGCCGGCCGGGCCGCCACCGCCAGTGCCGTGGTGGCGGATATCGCCGATGTGGCACTCAATATCGACCGCGGCTGTCCGCGCCGGGTGACATTCCGGGCGGCGGATCAGTTCCGTGAAGTGGC
>JAFQLP010000145.1 GCA_017414565.1 Lentisphaeria bacterium
ACACCCATGTGGACCGCGACCGGCTGGGGGCGATCCACCGGAAATTCCATCCGCGTGGCTGATTACTGGATCTTTTCGCGTTTCAGATACGCCAACAGTTCCCGCGCCGCAGCGATCTCCGCCAAACGCCGTCCCGCGGCCGTTGCCGATGCCAGATACCCGTGCAATGCCACTTCGACCTGATAGACCGGTTTGTGTTCCGGACCGCTCACCGAAAGCACCGCATAAACCGGATGCTCGCCCCATTTGGCCTGCGCCAACTCCTGCAGTTCCCCTTTCGGGTTGGTGCTTTCCACCAGCGACCGGGGATCCGGACAATGCCGGGAATAAAGACCGACCAGAAAATCGCGAACCGGCCCGTAACCGCAATCCAGATAAAAGGCCCCGATCATGGCTTCAAAAAGATCCGCCAGCGTGGAGGCGCGCCCGGCTCCGCCGGCATCCTGTTCGCCGCGACCGATCCGCAAATGCTGCCCCAGTTCCAGTTCCCGGGCCATTTTCGCCAGCGCGGCTTCGCAGACCAGAGCGGCCCGCATCCGGCTCATCCCGCCTTCGTCCGCCTCCGGATAACGCGCGAACAGCCATTCGCTCAATACCATATCCAATACGGCATCGCCCAGAAACTCCAATCGCTGATTGTCGAATTTCAGGCGTTTTTCCATGGCATAGGACCGGTGGGTGAATGCCTCGGCCAACCGGGCATCGGAAATCTCTGCCGGATACCCCAGCAACTGCCGTACCGCTTTGAATGCTTCGCTCATACTGCCTCCGGTCATCCGCGTGCCGTGAATTCCGGACAATCCGCCATCGGATCGGCGGGTTCCCCGTTCAAGCCGCAACGGGCCAGAAACGGATGGGCGATAAAATGCCGGCAATCCCGGCAGAAACGGGTCCCGGCATCTGCTGTCAGAACCGTTTTTTCCCGTTCATCTCCGCCCAGCAGGGCCGCCAGATTCCGGCACCGGTCCTCCACGCCGCCGTCAGCACCGGGGGCGGCCGGTTCTCCGACCCGGGCCTGACAGAGCGCGCAGATCAGAATTTCCCCGGTCTTCCGGAAGCCATCCATCAAAGCCTGTTTTTTGACCAGGCTTTCCTCTCCACAGTGGGGACACTGAAAAAGTTCTCCCGCCTTCATCGTATTCCTTTCGTTTCCTGACAACCAAATAAAATACCGTGCCGGACGGACTTTGCAAGCCGTTCTCCCGCGGCAGTGTGACAAAAACGCGCATCTTCCGTGACAAAATGATCCGTTTCTGTGTCATACCGATACATTTCCGGCTTTTTTCCCGCCTCCTCCGCCAATTGGCACGATGTCTGCTTGTTTTGAGACAGAAAACCAAAATCAACACCCGAAAGGAGGGGCATGATGAGAAGTTACAACCGTTACAGTCTGATCCCGCAGTCCTGGTGGGATGGTGCCGGAAATTTTTCCAACGAAATCGCCGACTGGTTCGCGCCGTTCACGGAGATCCGCCGCCATACCGGTACACTGCCGCGGATGACCATCCGTGAAAAAGATGACAATTTTGAAGTCCGGGTCATGCTGCCCGGCTGTCAGCCCGACAGCATCGCCGCCGAGGTCGTCGGGGATTTCCTGACCATCAAGGCCGAACAGGCGGACCGGCCGAAAGAAGAAGATGAACGCCACATCCATTGCGAACGATCCGTCAGCCGTTTTGAAGAAACCATCAAACTGCCCGGCCGTATCGATCCGGCCGGTGTCACGGCGGTTTACCGCAACGGCATCCTGACGGTATCTCTGCCGCGGGAAGCCAAACCGCAGCCCGCCGCCATCAAAGTCGCCATCGCGGATTAAGCCGGAAAGGAGTTTATCATGAACAAAGAAAATAAAGTGGAAAAAGAAAACACCATCAACAGCGTACCGGTATGCGATGTACTGGAAAACAACCGGGGGGTCCGCGTACTCCTCGATATGCCGGGTGTCAGTGCCGATCAACTCCAGGTAGATGTAAAAGACCGCATCCTCAAAGTTACCGGCCGGACCGCCGAACCGTGGCACAACCGTCAGATCTTCTATCACCGGGATTTTGAACTTTCGGAAGAGATCGACTGCACCGGCATCTCCGCCAAAATCAAAAACGGCGTCCTGGAACTCACATTGCCGAAACTCGCATCCGCCCGGGTCCACAAGATCCCGGTCACCACCGAATGATCCGACTGTGCGGGTGATAAAGGGGGGATCGCCCGCACTTCACCGGATAGTTTCACGACCCGGGAGCCGGCTCTCGGGCCGTGAAATTTTTTTTACGGTCCGTCCGCGGTCCGCAATGTCAGCAGCAGTACCTCGCACGGATTCCGCCAGCGGAACGGCAGACGGGTCATGCCAAGACCGGATGTGACCGCCAGCACCGTCTGCGGCAATTCATAAACCCCGTGGTCGAAATTCAACTGCCATTCCCGGTTCAACGCCTCCAGGATATCCCGCAGAAACGGCAGCCGGATCTGGCCGTTGTGGGTATGCCCGCAGATCATCAGATCCGGCGGCGCGACCGGCAGACCGCCAATGACTTCCGGCGAATGGGCCAAACCGATGACCGGCAGCGAAGGATCGCGTTCCGCCAGCGCACAGGTCATTTCATACCAGGCATCGGCACCGCCGCCGGCACCGCAGATCTGAAGCGGTTTGCCGCGCAGCTGCAGCACCACCCGGTCACCGGCCAGCAACGGGATACCAGCCGCGGCCAGCATCGCCGGGGTATCCCCCGAACCCGCCGCTTCCAGATCCGCATCGTGATTGCCGCGGATCCCCAGAGCCGGGACACCTTCGCGACACAGTGCCAGATACCGCGACACATCGCATTCCGGAAAATCCGCCAGCCGCCGGTCCCGGTAATCGCCGAGCATCACCACCAGATCCGGTTTTTCCCGGCGGATCACCCCGGCCACCCGCTTCATCACCGGCTCCGGCCGCCGGAAATGAAAATCCGACAGCACCGCAATCACCAGCCCATCCTGCTCCGGCGGCAGTTTCCGGATGGCTGTTTCCGCCCGTACCACCCGGGGATAGACTGGCTCCAACCAGGCACCGCGCCAGACGGCGGTCAACAGCGTCATACCACCCAATATCAGCAGAATCCATGATGTCCGTAAATTTTTCATATTTCAATATACCCCATTGGCACGAAATTTGCTAAACAATTTTTGAAGTTTTGAAGTTTTTTTGAGAAAGGAGACCCCCATGAACACAGAAAAAATCACCACCCGGGCCCGCGAAGCATTGATGAATGCCGCCAATCTGGTAACCGCAGAGGGCGGCAGTGAATTGCGGAACATCCACCTGCTGGCGGCTCTGACCCGTCAGAACGACGGTCTGGCCGGTTCCATTCTGGAACGGATCGGTGTCAGCCGCCCGATCTTCGACAAACAACTGCAGGAGGCCCTCGACCGGCTGCCGAAAGTCTCCCGGCCGGGCAACATCTGCCAGTCCGGCGAATTCAACCGCCTGCTGGTCGAAGCCGAGCGAAAAATGACGGAAATGGGCGACGAATTTTTGAGCGTCGAACACCTGCTGCTGGCGTTGTCTGCCGACGGCGGCGAATGTTCCCGGCTGCTTCAGGCCGCCGGTGCCGACCCGCAGAAGATCCTTTCCGTCCTCCAGCAGATCCGCGGCAACCAGCGCGTGACCAGTGCCGATCCGGAGGCCACCTTCGATGCACTGAACAAATACGCCCGCGACCTGACCCAGTTGGCCATGCAGGACAAACTGGACCCGGTCATCGGCCGCGATGATGAGATCCGCCGCGTGATCCAGGTCCTGTCGCGCCGCACCAAAAACAATCCGGTGCTGATCGGCGAACCGGGCGTGGGCAAAACCGCCATCGTCGAAGGCCTGGCCCGGCGGATCGTCCGCGGCGATGTGCCGGAAAGCCTGAAAAACCGCCGTCTGGCCGCCCTCGATATGGGATCATTGATCGCCGGAGCCAAATTCCGCGGTGAATTTGAAGAACGGCTGAAAAGCGTTTTGAAAGAAGTCACCGAAGCGGAAGGCCGGATCATTCTTTTTATCGACGAACTCCACACCGTCGTCGGAGCCGGGGCATCGGAAGGTGCCATGGATGCCGGGAATCTCCTCAAACCGATGCTGGCCCGGGGGGAACTCCACTGCATCGGCGCGACCACGCTGGATGAATACCGCAAATACATCGAAAAAGATGCCGCGCTGGAACGCCGGTTCCAATCGGTCATGGTCAATCCGCCCTCGGTGGAAGACACCATTTCCATCCTGCGCGGTCTGAAAGAACGCTACGAACTGCATCACGGGGTCAAATTGCGTGACAGCGCACTGGTCGCCGCGGCGGTCCTGTCCGACAAATACATCGCCGACCGGTTCCTGCCGGACAAAGCCATCGACCTGGTGGACGAAGCCGCCGCCGCCCTCCGTACCGAAATCGAAAGTTCCCCCGTGGAACTGGACGAAAATGAACGCCGGGTCATGCAGCTCGAAATCGAGATCACCGGTCTGAAAAAAGAAAAAGATCCGGCCTCGCTCCGTCGCCGGGAGGCTTTGGAAAACGAACTGGCGGAACTCAAAAGCATCGGCACGGAACTCCGTTCCCGTTGGGAAAACGAGAAAAAATCCATCGCCGGTCTGCGGTTGCTGCGGGAGGCTCTCGATACCGCCCGGATACAGCTCGACAAAGCCGAGCGGGATTACCAGCTGGAAGAAGCCGCCAGGCTCCGTCACGGCGTGATCCCCGGTCTGGAAAAACAACTGCACGATGCCGAGGAGACCCTGCGCGGAGCCGCCGGCACCCGGCTGCTGAAAGAAGAAGTGGACGAAGAAGACATCGCCGCTATCATCAGCCGCTGGACCGGCATCCCGGTCACCAAACTGGTCCGGAGCGAAAAAGAAAAACTTTTGCAGCTCAATGATTTGCTCCATACCCGCGTGGTCGGACAGGATGAAGCCGTTTCCGCGGTGGCCGATGCCGTACTCCGGGCCCGGGCCAATTTGCAGGACCCCAACCGGCCGATCGCATCGTTCATCTTTCTCGGACCCACCGGGGTCGGCAAAACCGAACTGGCGCGGGCTCTGGCGGAAAATCTTTTCGATGATGAACGCGCCATGATCCGGATCGATATGTCCGAATACATGGAAAAATTCAATGTTTCCCGGCT
>JAFQLP010000146.1 GCA_017414565.1 Lentisphaeria bacterium
GCCATTTGCCCGTTCTTTGAGAATGCGGCACGTTTCGATCATTCCCTGACAATAATTCATTATCAGCGGCAAGGCTGCCGGATCTTCAGGATCGAGCGTTACGCCCTGATTGGCAGCAAGTTGAATGAATTCAGGGACGGCGTCAGCATTTTTATATTTCAAGCAACGCCGGTAGTGAATAATTGCAGCATTGTATTCCGCAGCAGGAGTAGACAGCGAGGTCATAAACTGCGCATCGTGATAAAGGATATTTGCGCAAATTTCGCGCACAAAAGGGTGCAGAATGCCCATGCTGATAACTCCATGCCTTGCTTGTTCAAATATACTCCGGAGACGATCCCCCAGTAATTTACACCTGAAGTGGGCTGTTTTCAAGTCCAGATCTCCGATCGGATAGGAAATTTCTGATGACAGATAGGGATGCAGTTCTTTGGGGACCCGCATCCGGAAGTACCGACGCCCTTTTCGTTCCTGACAATAACAATTCACGACACACCTCTATCGGATAGCTTAAAGGGTGGTGGGAAATTTTCCACATTGTGGGAATTTTGTGGGAAAAATGTGGGAAAACACGATCCCACCACCAGTTTGCTGCAAGATGGAGAAATCGTCGTAAATCAGGCAATTTAAGCACAAAAAAACCGACTTTTCAGTCGGTTGTAATCAAAAATGGTGGTGGGAGATGGATTCGAACCATCGAAGTCAGTGACAGCAGATTTACAGTCTGCCCCCTTTGGCCGCTCGGGAATCCCACCAGCGGTTGCTCTTGGAGCGGGTAACGGGAGTCGAACCCGTGTAAGCAGCTTGGAAGGCTGCGGCGTGACCGCTACGCTATACCCGCACTTGCCGGCTTCTCCAGGAATTGACTCCAGCGAACCACACTGGCGACCATTCGTAAAAATGGTGCCGATGGAGGGAGTTGAACCCTCACCCACGGGGTGGACTACGACCTGAACGTAGCGCGTCTGCCATTCCGCCACATCGGCATGCCCGCATGGACCGCTTTGTCTTCCGACGAAGCATTACTTTACAACCATTTCAGGGTTTGTCAAGCCCATTCTGTTTTTTTTTCGCTTTTTTCAAAAAAAATCCTTGCTTTTCAGCACTATTACCCCTATCTTATGGTGCGTCAGTATAACAGAAAGAAAAAGAATGGGTGCAAAAGATTGGAAATTTGTCGGCCAGTATCAGGAAAATGACATCGTAGAGATTGCAAGACGATTCGCTCTGCCCAAACCAATTGCCGTTTTTCTCGCGGCACGCGGCGTTCAGCCGGAGCAGGTCCCCGCATTCCTCAACCCGACGCTGGAGAATTTAAGCGATCCTTACCGCTTCCCCGGTATCAAAGATGCCGCCAGAAGGCTCTGGGAGGCCATCCTCAACCGCGAGGAGATCCTCATCCACGGCGATTACGATACCGACGGGATCACTGCCAGTGCCCTGCTGGCTCTGGTCCTGCGCAACAACGGAGCGATCGTTCACTCGTTTATTCCGCATCGCTTCGATGACGGCTACGGATTCACCCCCGAATCCCTGGCCAAAGCCCTCGCCGCCGCTCCCGCCAGCAAAGTGCTGGTAACGGTGGACTGCGGCATCACCAGTTGCGATGCCGTCAAAAAAGCCATTTCGCTGGGGATCGATGTGATCATCACCGACCATCACGAAGCCGGCCCGGAACGCCCCGAAGCCATCGCGGTGATCAACCCCAAGATCTATCCCGAACTGGAGGATCTGCATCTGCTTTCCGGTGCCGGGGTGGCGTTCAAACTCGCCCACGCCTTTGTGCAGTACGGGTGCGAGAACAATCTCGGCGGATTCCAGACCCGGCTCGATGAAGTGCTGGATTATGTGGCCCTCGGTACCGTGGCGGATATCGTCCCTCTGCTCGGCGAAAACCGGATCATGGTCAAACACGGCATCGAGATCCTCCGCAAGCAGCTCCGGCCGGGCATCCGCGCCCTGATCGAGAGTTCCCGGCTCCGCGGCGATCTTTCGCCCTCCGATATCACCTTCAAACTGGCTCCGCGGATCAACGCGGCCGGCCGGGTCGGGGATTCCAATGTGGCCTTGCATCTGCTTGAATCGGAAAACATTGTGGAAGCGTACCACTTTGCCGCCGAATTGGAAAACTACAACCGCACCAGACAGGACAAAGAACAGGAGATCTACCGCGAAGCATGCAGTCAGATCAGCAAAAAACTGGCCTGGCAAAGCGATTACGCCCTGCTGGTCGCCGGTCGTGACTGGCATCAGGGGGTAATCGGGATCGTGGCATCCCGGTTGGCCCGGGACTGCAACCGCCCCACCATCGTGCTGACGATCCAGGGCGAAGAAGCCTACGGATCGGGCCGCAGTGTTTCCAATTTGAATCTGGTCGAAGTTTTGGGCAAAGCCTCGCCGCTGCTGGATCGCTTCGGCGGCCATCCGATGGCCGTCGGTATCGGTCTGAAAGCCGACCGCATTGCCGATTTCTTTGAAGTCATGGAGGCCGAGATCCGCCGCCAGTTGACCATGGATCAACTGAAAAACTTTGTTCCGTATGACGGGGATCTCACCATCGCCGACCTCACGCCGGATGTGTTCCACTGCCTGAACAGCCTGGCACCGTTCGGCCACTCCAATACCAAACCGGTCTTCCGCTTCAACAATGTGGAATTCCCCCGGACCCATGCCGCCGGCGAAACCCATGCCCGCGGGATCGTACGCGATGCGACCGGCCAGATCGAATTCATCGCGTTCAACCGGTCGCCGCTGGCCCTCCGCGGCCGCCGTTTCGACATTCTCGCATCGCCGCAGTTGAACACCCGTTACAACGCGGATTCCATGCAGTTGAATCTGGTCGATCTGAAAGAACTCGACTGATCCGGCATTTCACCCCTCTGTGAAGCGTTTCCTTTGCCGGGAAACGGCACAGCGGGGTGTTTTTGTCTCTGCCGCCGGGGGTCAGGCCCGGGTCCCGCTGCCGGGATGGCGGCTGACACCCAGTGCTTTCATCACTTTCTGCAGGTCGTTCCATGCTTCGCGCTTGGCCGATTCCTGCCGCAGCAGATACGCCGGATGAAATGTCGGCATGACCGGGATGCCCTCAAAATCGATCCAGTTGCCCCGCATTTTGCTGATGGAAGCCTTTTCCCGGAGCAGAAACGACAGCGCGGTACCGCCGAGCAGCACGATGACCTCCGGCTGAACGATCCGGATCTGCTGTTTCAAATACCCGATGCAGGCCGCCGCTTCGTCCGGCTCCGGCACCCGGTTCCC
>JAFQLP010000147.1 GCA_017414565.1 Lentisphaeria bacterium
GGGGCGGTGCCGGTGGCCATGACATTTGACCCGCATCCGCGGAGTGTGGTGCGGCACGAAACGGTCCCGTTGCTGCAGACATTGCCGGAACGCATCGCCTCGTTGCGCGAGGCCGGGGCGGAGTCGGTCCGTGTAATGCCGTTTTACGAAGGGTTTTCCCAACTGCCGCCGGAGGAATTTCTGTCGGTCCTGCTGCACGGTGCAGACGAAGTGACTGCCGTGTGTGTGGGCAGTCAGTGGCGGTTCGGTGCCAAAGCCGCCGGTAATGCCGAAACCCTGCGGCGGGCGGCGGCCGATGGTGCGTTTATTGCCCGGATCGTGCCGGAAGCGGAAGACGAAGACGGCCGTCCGGTCAGCAGTACGGTGATCCGGGAACATGTGGCCGCTGCGGATTTTGACGGCGCGGCCCGGCGGCTGGGACGGCGGTTTGAAACCGTCGGCACGGTCGAATCCGGTTTTCAGGCGGCCCGGCGCGATCTGCATTGTCCGACCGCCAATCTGGGGGATTTGACCTGTGCATTGCCGCCGGACGGGGTTTATGCCGTCCGGGCCGGGTGGCAGGGCAGATGGTACCCCGCGGCCGCCAATCTCGGATTCGCGCCGACCTACGACCGGGCGGCGGCCCGGCGGCGGCTGGAGGTGCATTTGCTGGATTTCTCCGGGGATCTTTACGGCGGGGAATTGCGGATCGATTGGATCAAAAGACTGCGGCCGGAACAGCGTTTTGCTACGCCGGCATTGTTGAAAGAGCAGATCGCCGCGGATGTGGCGGCGGTACGGCGGATAACTGCCGCCGGAGGCAGAGGTGATTATGAGCAATGATAAAATTTCTTTTCTGACCAGTGATCTGGCGGTGGCTCTGGGGGTCCCCCGGACGACCGTCAACGACTGGCTGACCCGGTATGCGGCCTACCTTGAATACGAAATGCGCGGCAAACGGCGGGTTTACACCCTCCGGTCACTGGAGGTGCTGCAGTTTGTGGCCGGGCTCCGGGCGCAGGGAATGAGCGCACCGGAGGTGGAAAAACAGTTGGAGGAACGTTACGGTCTGCGGCCGGAGATCGCTACCGGGGAATTGGAACCGCCGGTCGCCGGAGCCGTTGCCGAAGGGGACACCCAGTTGGTTTCCATGGTACGCAGTACCGGGGTCATGCTCCGGCGCAACGGCGAAGAAATGGACAAACTGTTCGGGGCCATGGAGAATCTTTCGGGGCGTTATCAGCGGACGGTCCGGAATTTTTATCTGACCTTGTTTCTACTGCTGATGGCCGGTTTGCTGGCACTGCTGCCGATGATCTTTTTCGGCAGCCGTCTGATCCGCCGTTACGAGGCGGAAAAACGCGCCGATGCGCAACGGATCGGGGAATTGCAGCAGGGCAATGCCGCGCTGGTATCGGCCGTAAGCGCATTGCAGGAGGAAACCCGGCGGGCGGCGGAGGCCGGGCGCGAGGCCCGGGCCGCGGAACGGCGCGAATGGGAGGCCGGCCGCAAACAGATGGAGGTGTGGCTCGATCAGGCCCGGAGCGATTATCAGACCACCGTTGACAGTCTCCGGCGGGAGATGGCGGCGGAAAAACAACGGGCCGATGCCGAGATCACCCGGTTGCGGGAAGAAGAAAAAAATCGGCTCGAAGCGGAAACCGCTCAACTCCGGCGGGAATTTGCCGCCCGTCAGTTGGCATTTGAAAAAGAACTCGAAGCAGAACGCGGCCGGACCGCGCAGGAACGGGAACGGCGGATCGCCGCCGAAAAAGCGGCCGCCTCCGGACCGGCCACTGAACCGGCTCCGGCAGAGTCTGTTCCGGCCGCTGAACCGGCGGCCCCGGGATCCGGAGCGGCGTTATGATCCTCGGTACGGGGTGCGATCTGACATCGGTTGCGCGTATCCGCAAGGCGGTGGAGCAGCAGTCGTTTGTTGACAAAGTCTTCACTGCCGCGGAACAGTCCGAAGCGGCACAGTACCGGGACCCCGGCGATTATTATGCGGGCCGGTGGGCGGCCAAAGAGGCGGCCGCCAAAGCCCTGGGGTGCGGTTTCGGCGGGCGTTGTGCGCCGGTCGAGATCGAGATCCTGCACGGCGATTCCGGTGAGCCGGTGCTGCGTTTTTCCGGCAAAGCGGCCGCGGTACTCAAAGACCGGGGGGGGGAGCGTTGGCATCTTTCGCTTTCACACGATGCCGGTTTGGCCATGGCGGTGGTGATTCTGGAATCGTGACCGGAAGACGGAGAAATGGTTGATTGGTCATGGAAAATGCGATCATTGATGTTTTTGATTATTTCGGTACGGTGATTTTTGCCGTTACCGGCGGCATCCGGGGGCGGAAAAGCCATTTGGATCTGCTGGGTGTCATGGTGCTGGCGTGCGTGGTCGGTGTCGGCGGCGGGATTTTCCGGGATCTGTGCATCGGCGCGGTGCCGGTGACGGCGATCTCCCACGAAAGTTACCTGATCTGCTGTATGGTGACCGGATGCTGTGTTTTCTACTGGGGCAAATCGCTGGACAACATTCCCAATATCATCACCTACCTCGATGCGGTCGGGCTGGGGGTGTTTACGGTGCTGGGGGCGGCCAAAGGCTTTGAATGCGGCATCACGCCGGTCGGGATCGTGCTGGCCGGGGTGGTGACGGCGGTCGGCGGCGGCGTGGTCCGCGATATCATGGTCGGAACGGTGCCGGTGGTGCTGAAAAGCGATTTTTATGCGACCGCATCATTGATCGGCGGGTGTATTTATCTGCTGCTGCGGCAGTTCACCCCGTTGCCGCAGGGCATGATATTTTTCGGCGTGGCGGGCTTTGTGACCGGGATCCGGATCCTGGCCTGGCGGTTCCGTTTTCATTTGCCGCGGGCGGAGGAATTTGCCTCCGGCAAACATTGATCCCGGCGTTTTTGCCGGTTCCGTCTTGACATTTTTCCGGAGGCGTGTATGTTTTTCCCGTTACAGAAAGGTTTTTTTTATGAAACGGACGATGATCATTGTTGCGATGGTCCTGCTGGTGATGGCGGCCGCGGTTTACGGCGCGGTTTGCTGGAATCAGCGGCGGCTTTTCGGTGAAGAAGGGACTGAAGGGCTGTTCAACGCCATGAACAAAGACTTCAACGACAACCGGCTCCAGGCGGAATATCTGGATGGCGGTTTGTCCGGATACAACAAACAGGGGGCCGCTTTGTGGGTGCGTATCGCCGTCACGGCACCGGCGGCGCAGAAATTCACCGGGCACGGATTCGTCATGGAGCTGGCTCCCGGACGGCACGAATATCTGGTCAAAGCGGAATACCGGCGGGACCCCGGGGAATTCCGCCGGTTCCAGCCCGTGCCGGGGCTGTACGAAATCACCCGGCTTGATCCGTAAGCGTGAAACGCGGCGGTTCCCGCCGGACCCGGTAGTCGGCCCGGAGGCGTTCAAAACACGCCGGATCCCGCCGCAACACGGCATCGTCCTGCATGATATCGTACCAGTTTGCCAGATAACGCCGCCGGGCTTCTTCCGGCGGCAGATCCCGGGCTACCGGAGGTTCCGGCGGGCCGGGCGGGAGATCGGCCGGATACCATTCGGCCAATTCCGGAATGCCGCAGGCCTGACCGATCCGGTTGACGCATTGCGCCGTGCCATTGGCTTTGCCATCGGTCGAATACCCCGCGATATGAGGGGTGGCGATATCCGCGAGATCCAACAGTTCCCGGTCGATATCCGGTTCGTTTTCCCAGACATCCAGCACCGCTCCGGCGATCCGGTGCCGGTGCAAAGCCTGTTTCAGGGCCGCCGTATCGACTACTTCGCCGCGCGAGGTGTTGAAGAGCAGGGCGGTCGGTTTCATGCCCGCCAGCAACTCCGCATCCGCCAGATGCCAGGTGGCATCCGGTCCATTTGAGGACAGCGGCACATGAAAGGTCAGGATGTCAGCCTGCCGCACCGCCTGTTCCAGTGGGAAAAATCCGGCATTGCCTTCGGCGCGGGCGCGCGGCGGATCGACCGGCAGGACCCGCATCCCCCAACTCCGGCCCAGTGCGGCGACCCGGCTGCCGACCTGACCGACACCGACCACCGCCAGCGTTTTGCCGGCCAGTTGGAAATGGTGCCGTCGGGCGGTCTCCAGCAGGGCGGCCGCCAGATATTGCCGGACCGACGGGGCGTTGCACCCGGGCGAATTGTTCCACCGGATGCCCCGGGAATCCAGGTACGCGGTATCGAGGTGATCGTAGCCGATGGTGGCGGTCTGGATCATTTCCACCCGGGAATCTGCCAGCAGTCCGGCGTTACACCGGGTCCGGGTCCGGGTGATCAGAATGGCGGCATCGCGGACGGTATCGGCCGTGATCTTCGCCCCCGGGCAGTACCGGACTTCGCGGAAATACGGCTCCAACACCCCCTTCAGAAAAGGGATGCGGTCATCGGCAACAACGATTTTGTCAATCATTCTGCCAGTTCCGGTTCATCCATCCGGCCCGGTTGGTGGTAATGGAATCCACGCCGGCAAGGGCGCATTGATGGGCTTCTTCGATGGTGTCCACGGTCCACACATGTACCCCGAATCCGGCCGCATGCAGTTCTTCGACCGGTTCCGCCGCGATCCACGGCCGCTGATAATGGGGCGATACACCGGCACAGCCGAGCCGCCGGAGTTCTTTGATCAATTCCGGGATGGTGTAGGTTTCATCGCCGCCCAGCAGCAGACTGGTGGTAAAACCGGGGTAATCGCGGTTCAGGCGCGCCAGGGCTTCCGGAAAAAACGAGATGACCGTGATCTGATCCTGCCGGATTTGCCGTTTTTCCATCAGTGTCCGGAAAAGTTCCGTAAAACGGGGATCGTCCACCTTGATCTCCATGTAAAGACGCCCGTCCGTCGGCATGGCGGCGAGGACTTCGTCAAACCGCGGCGGATGGATACCGGCAAATTCCGGGGCTTTCCACGATCCGACATCCAGCACGGTGATTTCATCGGCCGTCATATCTTTGATTTCCCGATCAACACCGGCCGTCCGGCGGAAATGGTAATCGTGGGCGGCGATCAACTGATCGTCGCGGGTGATATGGACATCGGTTTCCACCGCATAAGGTTTGTTTTCCCAGGCGGAGGTCAGCGCGGGAATGGTGTTTTCCGGCATCAGGAAAGATTCGCCGCGATGGGCAACGAGAAGCGGTTTGCGAATGTTTTTCTGCACGATATTCTCCGGTTTTGATGGTTGATAACAGTCGTCGCTTCTATAATATAGCAAGAACTGGATGGTTTGTCGAATTGAAAACCGTCACCAAAGGGGTTATATTTACCGGAAAGAACTGGTCAGGGAGATTTTTTATGGCGGCAATAGAAGAAACATCGTATGTACCGCAGGGGCGGTTTCTGCTGGAGGTCTGTTTTGACGGGTCCGGTTACAACGGCTGGCAGATCCAGCCCCATTCCCCTTCGGTGCAGGAAGTGATACAGAAAACACTGACCCGGCTTTACGGCGGTCAGCAGATCCATCTGATCGGGGCCAGCCGGACGGATGCCGGGGTTCACGCACTGGGTTTTGCCGCCTCCTATCTGTACCCGGCCTGTCCGGCGATCCCGGATTACAAGGTCCGTTCGGCTTTGAACCGGCTGATGCCGCCGGATATCCGGATCGTGTCGATCCGCGACGTGCCGATGGCGTTTCACACCCGCTATGATGCCATGGGCAAGGCTTATACCTATGTGCTCAATTTGGGAGAGGAAACGCCGTTTTCCGCCCGGTTCAGCTGGAAACCGCCGCGCCCCATCGATCCGGAAAAGATCCGGGCGGCGGCACCGGTGTTGACCGGGACTCATGATTTTTCGAGTTTCGTGGTCGAACGCTCCAAAATCCCGGAGGCGGTGCGGACGATCTACCGGATTGATGTGCAGCAATTCGGCGAATATCTGTGTCTGACCTTTATCGGTAACGGTTTCCTGTACAAAATGATCCGTTGTCTGGTCGGGACACTGGAGGCGGCCGGGGCAGGGGTGATCTCCAAAGAACGGGTGCGGGAGATCCTGGAACGCCGCTGCCGGGTGGGGGCACCGGATACCGCGCCGGCCCGCGGGCTTTTTCTGGATCAGGTTTTTTATGACGAAGCGGCGCGGGAGAATTTTGTCTTGGAACGGGTTCCATTTTTCCGTTAAATCCTGATGTTACGGGTGAAAAAACTGCCGAAAAAACAAAAAAAGACAAAAAAAGACGATTTTTTGATTTGACTTTGTTTGCATTGCTTTGTAAAATATAGACAGAGCATTTTTGGGGTTGCGAAAGGGATCAAGTTTTTGCGATAGAAAGAAATCGATAAAGTTTTCAAGGCGCGGTTCCGCCGGAACCGTGTGCCGTGTAAAGATCCTGATGCACCTTTTCGGATATCACCGCTTTTCCAAGTGCGCATTCCCGGCAGATCCGCGTTGTTTCAGCGTGGTGCTTCAAGATCAAGATCAACCTGAAACAGAGTAATGCGCTGTCAAACAACCGGGATTGTATCTTAAAACCAAAACAACAGGATACAGTGCCAAAGAAAAAAGGGATTTTTGATGAACATCTATGTTGGAAACCTGCCGTACAGCACCGTCCGTGATGAACTCCGTGATCTTTTCGCCGTCTTCGGCGAAGTCGCCGCCGCCCGGGTGGTGACCGATCGCGAAACCGGCAGATCCAAAGGATTCGGCTTCGTTGAAATGCCGAATGATGCCGAAGCAAACAATGCGATCGCGGAAATGAACGGCAAGGAAATCGGCGGCCGCAAAGTCGTGGTCAACGAAGCCCGTCCGCGTGAAGACCGCCCGCAGCGTCCGAACAACGGCGGCAGCCGCTGGTAATACCGGCTTTTTGAGCAAAATAAAGGGGCTGTTGCGAAACCTTGAAAAAGGTGAGCAACAGCCTCTTTCTATTGTCTGCTCTGACTGTATGGCGTGTGATAAGTCATAACAGGATAAACGGATGGCTTATGTTCAGACACTCCGTTTGAGGAGACATGGATTTTGAGATTTCATAAAAAAAGTTGGAATTGCTTTTATCGGTGACGATAAAAACAATTCCGCTGAATTTTTGGGGAAGATGGGGTGCGGGGAAGATAACCTTTTTTCAAA
>JAFQLP010000148.1 GCA_017414565.1 Lentisphaeria bacterium
AAAATGAAAACATCAGGCGTCAGTTTTAAAATACTTTCTGTCACATTGATAGCATTGCTGATCACGGGGCTGCTGCACCGTTTTGCCTACTTTGCGTTCAGTATGGAAAAAACTGGACAGGTATTCCGGTACAACTGGGAATTGTGGAAACAATATTACGAGTGGCTGCCGGGAAAAATCCTCGGTATCGCCCTTGCAGTCCTGATTCTGGCCTTGATTGTCGAAGCCGTATATTTTATTTTCGGCGGCAGAAACCGCAGCCGATGAATCGTTTCCGCCGGGGAGGGGATCGGGATTTGCTTTTTTTTGCTTGAGATGATATATTAATAACATCTATTGGCAGAGAGGGGCAAAGAGGTTATGAAGATATCAAACTCACCGGCGATGCGGCGTATGCCGACTTATCTGCACCGGCTTTTTCATTTGCGGCTGTCGGGGCAGGAGTGGGTTTCCTGTGCCGATTTGGCCCAATACATGAATATTCCGCATATCATGGTGCGCAAAGATATTGCCATGACCGGACTCGCCGGCAACAAACGTTATGGTTTCCGGGTAAATGAACTGATCGATGCCATTTTGCGGTTGGTCGGATGGGATAAAGTTTCTTCCGCCACTCTGATCGGTGCCGGTTCGCTCGGCGCCGCTTTGCTGGGGTTCGATGAATTCCGGTTGTACAACTTTGTTATCGAATCCGTATTCGATTCTTCGCCGGACAAAATCGGCCGCTCCATTCACGGCCATGAGATCTATGACCTGGCGGATATCCGCAAACGGTTGAAGTTCGCTCCGCCCAAAGTCGGCATCATCTGCGTTCCGGCGGTGGGAGCCCAGTTGGTCGCGGATATTCTGGTTTCGCTCGGCATCAAATATATCTGGAATTTTTCCAATGTCTGTCTGAATGTCCCCCCGGGCGTGATCGTACAACGGGAAGTCATCGCCGGCGGCCTCGCGGTGCTTTTTGCCAAAATCAACAAAGCCGAGAGCGGTGAGGAGATTCCGGACGGAGAGTGAATCTCCAGTTGCGGAAAAGGGCGCGGGATCTGACTCCGCGCCTTTTTGGTTTTCAGCAACCTCTCTATTTTTTTAAAGTATAGGCGGGAATCGTTTTGATAATCAGATGATAAAAAAATATCGTTATTTTTATATCTGATGGCTTGATTTTTGTTTTCCGGGCGATATATTAGTTATCAGATGATAAAAACAGAACATCTGATGATAATAAAAAATCATCCAACAACCCATAAGGAGTTAGAAAATGGATAAGAAAGCCAAAGCTGCCCCGGAAGTTGCCCCTGAAATTCAGGAAGCCCAGGAAAAAGCCCTGATCGATGCGCTGGTGACGAAAGTCGCCGCCGCACAGAAGGAGTTTGCCAACTTCTCCCAGGAGCAGGTTGACAAAATTTTCAAAGCGGCCGCGCTGGCTGCCAATGCCATGCGGATCCCGCTGGCTCAAATGGCGGTTGAAGAAACCGGTATGGGGGTTTTGGAAGACAAGGTCATCAAGAACCATTACGCATCGGAATACATCTGCAATAAATATCTGCCGCTGAAGACTTGCGGCATCATTGAAACCGACGATGCCACCGGTATGATCAAAGTCGCGGAACCCCGCGGTGTGATCGCCGGGATCGTGCCCACCACCAACCCGACTTCGACGGCGATTTTCAAGGCTCTCTGCGCCCTCAAGACCCGCAACGGTATCGTTTTCAGCCCCCATCCGCGCGCCAGAAAATGCACCTGTTTTGCGGCCAAAATCGTGCTCGATGCGGCGGTCAAAGCCGGTGCCCCGCAGGATATCATTGCCTGGATCGATGAACCGACCGTGGCGATGAGCGGTTATCTGATGAGCCACAAAGATGTTTCGCTGATCCTGGCCACCGGCGGTCCCGGCATGGTCAAAGCCGCTTATTCCAGCGGCACCCCGGCGGTCGGCGTCGGTCCCGGCAACACGCCGGTGGTGTTCGATGATACCTGTGATATCGAAATGGCGGTCAGCAGCGTGCTGCTTTCCAAGACCTTCGACAACGGCATGATCTGCGCTTCGGAGCAGTCGGTGACGGTCATGACGGGCATCTACGAAGCGGTCAAAAAAGAATTCATCAAACGCGGCGGTTACATCCTCAATGCCAAAGAAGCGGAGGCTGTCGGCAATGTGATCCAGGTTGACGGCAAACTCAATGCGCAGATCGTCGGCCAGACGGCTCTGACCATTGCGGAACTGGCCGGTATCAAGGTCCCGGCCAATACCAAAGTACTGATCGCAGAAGTCACCGGTGTCGGTCCGGACGTGCCGTTCTCCAGAGAAAAACTTTCGCCCACCCTCGCGCTCTACAAGGCGGATACCTATGAGCAGGCCATTGACAACGCCAAAGCCCTGCTGGAATACGGCGGCCTCGGTCACACGGCGGTGCTTTATACCAATACCCAGAATGAAGAACGCATCCGCGAATTCGGGCATATCATGCTGGCGAGCCGGGTCATGATCAACACGCCGTCCTCCCATGGCGCGATCGGCGACCTTTACAACTTTGCCCTGAATCCGTCGCTGACTCTCGGCTGCGGCAGCTGGGGCGGCAATTATGTTTCCGAAAACGTCGGGCCCATGAATCTTCTGAACATCAAATCCATTGCCAAACGGAGAGAAAATATGCTCTGGTTCCAGATTCCTTCCAAGATCTATTTCAAATACGGCTGCCTCTGCACCGCCATCAAAGATCTGGCCGGTAAAAAGCGCGCCTTTATCGTTACCGATAAATTCCTGTACTCCACCGGTCTGCTCGGTCCGATGCTGCAGACCTTGACCGATATGGGCATTGCCACTCATGTGTTCAGCGATGTCACGCCCGACCCGACCATCCAGCTGGCGAACAAAGGGCTGGAACAGCTCCGCAGTTTCGATGCCGATGTGATCATTGCCGTCGGCGGCGGTTCGCCGATCGATGCCGCCAAGATCATGTGGTTGATGTATGAACAGCCGGATGTGAGTTTTGAAGATATCGCCATGCGCTTTATGGATATCAAAAAACGCATCGTCAAGATCGAACCGCTCGGCAAAAAAGCCACATTCGTTGCGGTTCCCACCACCAGCGGTACCGGTTCGGAAGTCACGCCGTTTGCCGTTATCACCGATGAGGAAACCAATCAGAAGTTCCCGCTGGCCGATTACGCGCTGACCCCGACCATGGCGATCATCGACACCGAACTGGTCATGAAACTCCCCAAAGGCCTGACCGCGATTTCCGGTATGGATGCGCTGACCCACGCGCTGGAAGCCCGGGTCTCCTGCATGCAGAGCGATTACTGCAATGCGCTGGCCAATGAAGCGGTCAGTTTGATCTTCAAGAACCTGCCGGAATGCTACAAGAACGGCCCGATGAACGAGATCGCCCGCGAACACATGTTCAACGCTTCGGCGATGGCCGGTATGGCTTTTGCCAACGCATTCCTCGGTCTGTGCCACTCCATGGCCCACAAACTCGGCGGTATGTATCACGTGCCGCACGGTCTGGCCAACTCCTTCCTCATCAGCCACATCATCAAATTCAATGCGGTTGACTGCATGACCAAGCAGGCGGCGTTCCCGCAGTATCACTACCCCAATGCCAAGGCTGATTATGCGGCGGTCGCCCGTTACATGGGGCTGCCCGGCAACACCGATGAGGAACTGCTGGCGGCTCTGCTCGACAAGATCGAAGAACTCAAGGCGGAACTGGATATTCCCAAGTGCATGAAACCCTGGTTCGATGCCAAAGGTATTTCCGAAGAAACCTTCCTCAAGAATCTGGACGAACTCAGCCTCAAGGCTTACGACGACCAGTGCACCGGTGCCAACCCGCGTTATCCGCTCATCAGCGAGATCAAGGAACTCTATCTGGCGGCGTACTACGGTAAATAAGACGGTATCCGTTCCTGCCGGGTCCGGTTTCTGACAGAGATACCGGCTCCGGCAGGGGAATGACAAGAAAGGCAGAAGCGAAAATGGAAATATTGGAACGGATTTCCCGGGTGCGGAACGGCGCGCTTGCATTTACCGGCGAGCCGGAAGATGCCGTGTTTGTATGCCGGGGCGTTCTGGGGGAAACCCTGGTACGGCAGCCGGATTTCGCCGGGAATGCGGTGAAAATCATTGCGGCATTCAGCGAAAAACCTATCCAGTCGGATCATTACGAAGTATTTGAGCTGGAAAAGATGGGCAATCTCATTCCCCGGCTTGCCGTTAAAACGGCGATCCTCTGCGTGCCGCACAAAGAAGCTGCCGCCATGGCAGAACAGTTGATCCGGGGCGGTATCACGCGGATCCTGAACTGGAGCGGCGCGTTTATCGTGGCTGATCCCGGCATCGCCGTCCTCTGCGAGGAACCGCCTGCTGCTGATCGGGTCAATTGAGGGAGGTACGATCATGGCCAGTGTGAAAATGGTTATTTGCATCGGCAGCAGCTGCTTTGCCCGGGGCAATTCCGAAAATGTCAAAATCGTGGAAGATTTTATCGCCCAGCGCGGCCTGGAGGATGAACTGGATATTGAATTGTCCGGCGGTTTGTGTACCAATAACTGCCCCGACGGGCCGGTGGTTATTGTGAACGATAAGATCTATAAACATGTGAATCCGGATGTGATGCTGGATATCATGGAATCTCATTTCCCGGCAAAGGGAGAATAAACAATGCTCAAGACGGCTCCGGTTTACACGATCGAAAACGAATGTCAGGATTGCTACAAGTGCGTCCGGCATTGTCACTGCAAAGCGATCCGCATCGACAATGGCAAGGCTTCGGTGATCACAGAAAATTGTGTGGCCTGCGGCGAATGTGTCAAGGTGTGTCCTTCGCATGCCAAAAAGATCCGTTCGGAACTGCCCCGGCTCCGGCAGATGCTGGGCAGTGATGCCCGGATCTATGCCTCGATCGCACCGAGTTTTACCGCCTATTTTCCCGGTACAACGATCGGACAGTTGGCCGCGGCTTTGAAAAAGATCGGGTTCGCCGGGGTCGCGGAAACCGCCATCGGGGCCCAGAATGTCAGCAACCGGACGGCGGAATTTCTCAAACACACCGGATTGCCGTTGGTCATTTCCAGCGCGTGTCCGGCATGTGTGGATTATATCCGCAAATATCATCCGCAGTTCACGGCCAATATCGTGCCGCTTTATTCGCCGGTGCTGGCCCATTGCCGGATGATCAAAGATCAGTTCGGCGATGACGCAAAAGTGGTCTTTTTCGGCCCGTGCGCCGCGAAAAAGAACGAGGCCGACCGCAATCCGGAACTGCTTTCGCTGGCCATGACATTTGCCGCGCTGGAGGAGTTGCTGGATGAATACGGTATCGTGCCTATGGCGGAAAAGGAGGCCGGGCTTTTGACGGAACCGGCCGAAGAGGGCCGTTTCTACGCGGTGGAAGGCGGCATGAATGACACATTGCGCGATGAAAACCGTCAGGTCCGCTATCTTTCGGTATCCGGGCTGGAAAATCTCGACCGGATGCTCAAACTCTATCACGGTACCGCCGGTGAAAGAACGATTTTTCTGGAAGCACTGGCTTGTCCGGGCGGCTGCATCAACGGTCCGGTGATCCCGCATGAATACGCCGGCGGGCTGGATGCCATTGCCGAAACCGACCGTATCAGCACGCTGGAAGCCAGTTCCCAACGCCGGATGGCAGAGGATATCGCCGGGGTGTTTAGGGCGGAACCTTTGCCCGAAAACAAAACCCGGGAGCGGGAGTTGACGGTCGCGTTGGCGCGGGTCGGTAAATTTTCCCGGGATGATGAACTCAACTGCGGGGCCTGCGGTTACAATACCTGCCGGGAATTTGCCGCCGCCCTGCTTCAGAACAAAGCCGAAGAAGCCATGTGCCACACCTATTTGCGGAAAAATTTTGAGCGCACCAGCAATGCACTGATCCGTTTCATTCCGGCCGCGGTGGTCATGGTGGATGAGCAACTGAATATCTGTGAATGCAACCGCAATTTCGCCATGATAAGCGGTATGTCGGAAGTCTATGATGCGCTGGGAAATCTCAATTCCATTGCCATCGAAAACGCGCTGCCGGGATTTGCGGAACTTTTTTCCAGCGTCATCAGCAATGGCGGCGAAATCGAGAAATTCAATCAGAAATTTCAGGATAAGATCGTCAATGTCAGCGTGTTTTCCATTGCCCACGGCAAATCTGCCGGTGCGGTCATTCAGGATATCACCAAAAACGAACTGCAGCGGGAACACATTGCGGAAAAAGCCCGCGAGGTCATCCGCAAAAATGTGTTGACCGTGCAGCAGGTGGCCCGGCTTTTCGGCGAACATGTCGCCGATACCGAGATTCTGCTCAATGAGATCGCCGGCAGTTACGAGCGTCGCGGAGGCCAGTGATGTATTCGCAGCTGTTCGTGGAAATGGAGTCATTTCAATTCACCAAAACCGGTCAGGCGGCGTGCGGAGATGATATCCAGATCAAGGTCCTGAAAGATGAAAACCGTTATCTGGCGGTGCTTTCAGACGGCCTCGGCAGCGGTGTCAAAGCCCATGTGCTGGCCAATATGACCACGACCATGGCACTGCGTTATCTGCAATCGAATATGGATACGCTGCAATCCGTGGAGACCATCATGGATTCACTGCCGGTCTGCGAGGTGCGGAAAATCAGTTATTCCACATTTTCCATGATCGACCTGCGGCTGGGCGGGATCACCCGCATCGTTGAAATGGGCAATCCGCCATACATCCAGCTGCGCGGGGACCGGGAGGTTCCGCCGCTGAAACACGAAACGATCGTTTCCAACCACTGGCCCGACCGTCAGGTGGAGTGTTATGAATTGAAGATGGAGCCGGGCGACCGGCTGATCGTCTGTTCCGACGGCGTGACGCAATCCGGGCTCGGGGAGGGGCCGCAGTACCGTTTCGGTTGGCGGCGGTCCGGGGAAATGGCCTATGCGCAGGAAAAGATCGCCGCTAATCCGGAAATTTCGTCTTATGCGCTGGCGCGTTCCATTGCCTATCAGGCCTACCGGATCTCCCGCAACACCTGCAAAGACGATATTTCCTGTATGGTCATCTACATGCGGAAACCGCGGGTGATGCGGCTGCTGACCGGTCCGCCGTTTCACAAAGATCACGACAATGAATTTGCCCGCCGCGCGGATCTGGGCGAAGCGCATACGATCGTCTGCGGCGGAACCACCGCGAATATTCTGGAGCGGGTCACCGGGCGCAAAGTGGAAATCGATATTGCCAAATTGCAGTTGAGCGACAATCTGCCACCGCCGGGCCGTCTGCCGGAGGTGGCCATGGTGACAGAGGGCATCCTGACATTGACCCGGGTCTATCAGGCGTTGGAAAACAACGAGCCTGCGGACAAATTGCCCACCGCCGGGCGCAAGATCATTGAAATGATGATGCAGCACGATAAAATCGAATTCATCGTCGGCACCAAAGTCAATGAGGCGCATCAGGACCCCAGCCTGCCGCAGGATCTGGAGTTGCGCCGGGGGATCATCCGGCGCATATCGGCGGCATTGAATCAAAAATTCCGTAAAGAAACCGAAATAACATTTTTTTAACCCAAGGAGAACGGAAAAATGAAAAAAATGCAACTGGAAATCTGTTGCGGCACCACCTGCTACATGCTGGGGGCCAACCGTCTGCTCAACATTGAAAATGAAATGCCCTCGGATCTGCGCGGCAAAACGGATGTCCGTGCGCTGCCCTGCATGGGGTTGTGCAATGAAAAAGAACTGGCTGGCGCGCCGTATGTGAAACTCAACGGCCATGTTATCGAAAATGCCACCGCCGAAAAGATTTACGCCAAAATGCGTGAATTGCTCGAGGCTTGATGCATGATTGACGGTTCTGTTTTTTTGAGACGGGAGTTGATGATCCGTTTCGTCCGGGCGTTTAACAACGGTTCTCTGGAAACGGAGCTGGATCGTTTTCCCGTGGAGATGCGTCCCCGTCAGGGCAATTCCAGCCGGTGCTGCATCTACCACGACCGGGCGGTCATCAAATACCGGTTGATGAATCTCCTGGGGTTCTCCTGCGAAGAGGAAACCGATGAAGCCCGGACACTGGCATCCTATTACCGGGAGGCCATGACCAGAGAAAAGCCGGCGGATATCACCGGCAGACTGCCGTTATCGGTCTGCGAAGCCGGTTGTTCCGAATGCCCCAGTTCCCAGGTCGTCATCACCGGAAACTGCCGCGGCTGTTTTTCACGCCCCTGCATGTACAATTGTCCCAAAGGGGCGATTTCGGTGGTCAATCAAGTTTCGACCATCGACTACACCAAATGCATCAAATGCGGCAAATGCACCAGTGTCTGTCCCTATCACGCGATTGTGAAGACGACCGTGCCGTGCGAAACGGCCTGTCCGACCGGTGCGATCCACAAAGATAACGATGGCCATACCCGAATCAACGGGGAAAAATGTATTTCCTGCGGAAAATGCTTTGCAAAATGTCCATTCAGTGCTATTTTGGAGCGGTCGCAGTTGCTTGATGTTTTGAAGGCATTGAAAAACGGTGAAAAAGTGGTGGCCATGCTTGCCCCCGCTCTTATGTCGCAGGATGCCGGACCCATCGAACAATTGTTTACCGCCGTCAGCCGCCTTGGATTCACGGATGTGATCGAAGTGGCACTCGGTGCGGAGGAAACCACCGCCGCAGAGGCCGCGGAATTCCGGGAAAAAATGAATGCCGGGGAAAAACTGATGACCACCAGTTGCTGTCCGGCGTATGTGGAACTGGTCCGGAAATTCATACCGGATTTCCGGCAATATGTTTCCACGACTCCCAGTCCGATGGTCTTTGCGGCCGGGATCGCCCGCCGGAAACACCCCGGCTGCAAAGTCGTCTTTGTCGGACCGTGCGTGGCGAAACGGGTGGAGGCCTGCCGGAACGGCATTGACTGGGTTTTGAGTTTTGAAGAACTTTTTGCCATGCTTGCCGGTAAAAATATTGATGTTATATCCTGTGAACCGTGGCCGATCCCCCGTCCGGCGATCGACCGGGCAAGAAATTTCGCCAAAAGTTGCGGCGTGACCGAAGCGGTCATTTCCGAACTCGGCGGGTTTGCGGATGATTTCAAACTCGAAGCAAAAGCGATCGACGGCATTGACCGGAAAACCGTGACAACGCTGAAGATGTATGCGTCGGGGAAATTACCGGCCAATTTTCTGGAGGTGATGTGCTGTCAGGGCGGCTGTGTCAACGGGCCGTGTTCGTTGCGAAAATGACGGCACGCCGGGGTGATGTGTAAAAAAGATCCGTGAGATCACAGATTGATTGAATAAGGAGTTTTGGCTATGTTCATGGAACCTGCATTCCGCTGGTACGGACCGGAAGATCCTGTACCGTTGAAGTTCATTCCGCAGACCGGGGCGACCGGGGTTGTCACATCATTGCACTACATTCCCTATGGTATTTTGTGGACACAGGATGCCATTATGGAGCGCAAAAAAATCATTGAAGATGCCGGTATGACCTGGAGTGTGGTGGAAAGCCTGCCGGTCCACGAAGATATCAAAACCGCCAGCGGTTCGTACAAACGCTATCTGGAACTTTACAAACAGTCCATCCGTCACCTCGGTCAGTGCGGGGTAAAGACGATCACCTACAACTTCATGCCGGTTTTGGACTGGATCCGCACCGATCTGCACCATGAATTGCCCGATGGCTCCCGGGTGCTTTATTTCAATCAGGTGGAATTTGCGGTGTTCGAGCTGTTCATTCTGGCGCGCAAAGGGGCGGAATCGGATTATTCGGCCGAAACCATTGCCAAAGCCGAAGAACGGTACCGCCAGATGTCCGATCATGAACGCTTTGTGCTGACCCGTTCCATCATCGACAATTTCCCCGGTTTCAAGGGGGTTACGCTGGAAGATGTCCGCAACATGCTGGCGAAATACGCGAATTTCACCTCTGATCATCTGCGGGAAAATCTGGCGGCATTTCTGAATGAAGTTGTGCCGGTTGCCGAGGAATGGGGCTGCCGCATGGTGATCCACCCCGATGATCCGCCGCGTTCGATTCTGGGGCTGCCCCGTATTTTCAGCAATATCGACGACATCCGGTCGCTGCTGGCGATCTCTGACAGTCCTGCCAACGGGATCTGCTTCTGTGCCGGCAGTTTCAGTGCCCGGGAAGACAACGATGTGGTGGCCATGTTCAAAGAATGCGCCGACCGGGTCGGATTCCTGCACCTGCGCAGTACCCAGGTCCAGGATGGTGATTTCTTTGAAGCACCGCATCTTGAGGGGCGGGTGGATATGTACGAATTGGTCAAAGCCATCTGCGAAGAACAACTCCGTCGTCAGGCGGCGGGCCGGGAAGATTGGCGGATACCATTCCGGCCGGATCATGGGGCGGACATTATGGACGACCTGCTGAAACACCCCAATCCCAACCCCGGTTACGGTGGTCTGGGGCGTATGCGCGGCCTGGCGGCGATCCGCGGTCTGGAAATGGGCATCATGCGCTCGCTGCACCCGGAAGTCGCGTTTCAATAACGCTGTTTTTTCTGCGGTTACCGTCAAAAAGTCCATCCTCTTTTTGCGGAGGATGGGCTTTTTTTATGGCTTTGGGCATCAAATCTCGAAGCGGTGCTGTCCGGGCAGGAATGATATTTTTTTTCATAAATATCCTGATTACCATTGACATGGCGGATTTGCCGCATTATAGTACCGTGATTCAAATTTTTTCAGATTTCAGTTTCGGGGGAAAGGGAGAGTCCATGCTGACAGGAGGCGCAACCAACCGGATACCGGCCGTGAATGCCGGAGGGTGGTCTGTGTCCATCTCCCATATCCAAGCCTCCACCTTCGCCAAGACTGCGGCGGACAAGAGCATCCACCGCGACAATTTGAAGCCAATATGGGGCTGCTATTGCGACAACGGAGCAAATAGCATTAATTTTGAAGCCGCCACGCGGCCGCCGTCCGTCGCACGGCCCCGATCAAGGGCGACTAACGGGAGCCCGCGACATTTTGAAGCCGCCACGCGGCCGATCAAGGCGAGCGAAGCCGCCGCGACATTCCGCTGCCCGTCGTACGGGCCCGCCACGCGGCCGCCGTCCGTCGCACGGACCGCCGTGACAAGAGCATCCTCCTTCGCCAAGGCTACGGAGG
>JAFQLP010000149.1 GCA_017414565.1 Lentisphaeria bacterium
GACGGATGATTGGCATCGCTGATGGTCAGGATGATTTCCGCGGTGGTGGTGTTTTCGACGACCGGCGGGACGATCGGCGGGGCCGGGGGAGCCGGGACTTCGGCGTTCTTGGTGAGGTACAGGTTGTCACCGGAGATCGCCACGGTGTAGGCATCGCTGCCGACATTGAAGCTGCCGCTGGTGACGGCTTCGGAGAGCGTGACGGTACCGATGGTGCTGCCGCCGCCGTTGACAACGGTGATCACGCTGTCCTGCGCCGCGAAACCGGTAGCCAGCAGATAGGCGCCGTCTTCGGCCGCCGCGGTGGCGGTGATGGCGGAGGCAGTGACCGAACCGGCTTCGATGGTGGCACCGGCCGCGATGGTGATGTTCTGGAAGTAGGCGACTTCACCGGAAACGGTCAGTTTGCCGCTGACGGCGAGGGTGACACCCTGATCTTCTTCCACGAAGGAAGCCAAATCGAAGTTACGGCCTTTGCCCCAAACATCGCCGGTAACGGTGACGTTGGTCAGGTTGTAAACCACGTTACCGTTGATTTCGGATTCGCGGTATTCCGCTTCCGTAACAACGTTGCCATCTTCAACTTCTTCTTCCGTCCAGCTGCCGTATTCGAGGAAAATACCATCCGCGAAGGAACTGTTGGAAACCGTGACGGTGGTGTCGCCCTGCACGAGCGCATTACCATAGACGGCATAGAGCCCGCCGAGGGCTTCGACACCGGAAACGGTAACATTGGCATTACCGACGAATTCAAAGTAGCTGTTGGAACCGCCCATCGCGAAAATATCGCCGCCGTAGAGTTCTTTCACATCTTCGCCGGTTTCTTCATCGACAGCGTCGATAAAGATGCCGAGTGTGCAATCGGTAACGGTCAGGGAAACATTGCCTTCGCAATAACCGGCACGACCGCCGCCGACGATGGTGCCGTTGACGATGGAGTTGGAAACACTGGTGACCATATCACCGATGGTGTTGCTCTTGTCGCTGGCAGATGCGCCAACGATCCAGCCTTCCGAACCATAAGAGGTGAAGGCGTCACGGGCAATGGTACTGCCGGTGATGGTGACCTTGGTACCGCCTTCCACATTGCCGCGATAGGCGCCGCCCTGGATGGCACCGGTGATGTAGGATCCGGTCACGGTCAAATCAGTACCGCCGAGGACCTGACCGCCTTCGCCGGCAGCACCCATGAAGATGTGATGCGCTCTGCCGTTTTCCACCTTGATGGTGGCTTTGCCGGTAATAACGCTGGACAAACCGCCGCCGACCGTCCAGTAAGAAGCACTTTCGGTGGTGCCGCCGCCGCGGATAATGGTCGTGACATTGCCATTGACCTGACCAACGCGGGAACCGCCGTAGGTCTTGGCCTTGAAGGCACCGCCTTCAATGACCAGCGTACAATCACCGGTCTGTTCACCCGAATAGCCGCCGCCATAGATGGCACCGGCGCCAGTGGTGCCGCCGGTGATGGTGACATAGCAGTTGCCGACATGCGTGGTGGAAGCATCGTACACACCGCCGTAAACACCGGTATTGCCGAGGACACCACCGCTGATGTTGGTGATCAGGTCGCCTTCAACAGTGCCGTTCTTGCCGCCGCCGGAGGTCACGATACCGACCACGGTACCGCCGGAAAGATTGACCGTAATGGTCCCTTTGTAGCTCACCTTGGGACTGTTGCTGCCGCCATAAACAGTGCCGGCGGTGCCGCCGGAAACATTGACGGTCAGCGGGCAGGAGATTTCCAGCATGTCCATGCCGGAGGGCAGCGAGCTCACGCCGTAGCTGCCGCCGTAAACGTTGCCGACCACACCGGATTTGACGTTGACCGTAACGAAATCGGTCGGGGCACAGCCGTAAATACCGGCAACCAGTTTACCGGAATGGTTGATGCCATCGACATTGATCGTAACGCTCTTGTAAGTCGCGGTACCGGGGGTTTGTTCGGTACCGAGGATCGAAGCCTGACCGGTACCGCCGGTCAGATTGAGGACCACATCGCCGATCGTGTTGGCGGTAGTCTTCCCGACTTTGGAGCGGATGGAGAAGTTCTTATTGCCAACGGTACCGCCGGAAACATTGACGGTCAGTTTTTCGACATGAATATCGCCGTTGTTGGCACCGGAAACAGCGTAGAGCATTTTCACAAAACCGCCGGTGATATTGATGGTGGCGTTTTTCACCGTGCCAACGTAGTTGCAGCCGCAGAGCTGGCCCACTTCACCGCCGCCGAAATTGACGACCACGTTTTCATAGGGGGCTTCCGTGGCCGCTTTCGGCCAGCCGCCGGCGAAGACATAGTTGAAAGTACCGCCGGTGATATTGACTTCGGTATTTTTGGTGACAGCACCATTGTAGCTGCCGCCGAAAACGTAGTTGTACACGCCGTCGGTAATGGTGTAACTGGTGCTTTCAGCTTCGCCGCTGCCGGAGAGACCGCCGAAGATGTATCTCTTGCTCGCAATACCGGCTGCATAGCCGCCGGAGAAAACGACATTCACACCGGCGCAGAAGGTATGCATGCTGTCGGGGAGCTGGGCATCCACATAAAACACGGCTTCGCTGCCGAGTTCTTTCGCTTTTGCAATACCGGCACTGTAATCTTCAACTTCGTACTTGGTACCCTGATACATTGCATAATAATCTGCCATTTTCTCTTTCCTTTCTGATAGTAACGGCTTACGGATTGTCAGTATCCTGAACAAAGTATATCACAGCAATTCACAAAAAACAAGTGATAAAAAGATAAAAATCACACAAAAATGTTACTTTTTTCCGTCCGGGCAACCGCGCTTCCGCGCCGATGCTCAACGGACCTGCAGACGCGCCGTGCCGATCCAGCGGAATTTGTCCCCGGCCGCCAGCCGGAACGGCGCGGTATCGGCCACCCGGAGCGTCTTGCCGAAAACCTTGTCGATGCGGTAATAACCATCGCCGCGTTCAGGAATAAACAGATAACTGCCAACGGCTTCCGGCGGCAGTGGACGATCCGTGGAAATGGTCTGCTCTTTTTCGTTGAAACCGATCACGGTCCCCTCGATGACCGGGGCCGCGACCTGCTGCTGATCCCATTTCAGCACGCCGCCGACCGCCATCAGATCCGTTGCCTGTCCCGCTTTCAGCGACAATGCCGCCGCCGCCGCGGTACTGCTCAATCCCGGATACCCGGCCACCGTCAATATCTGCCCAGGCTCGGCCGTCAGCAGCAGATCCACCCGGTCCCCGGTCGTCACCCGCATGGCCCGGCCGTGCTGCGCTTCCAGCATCTCCACCTGCCGGACGACCGGCTGTTCTCTGAATCCCTCCACTACACCGGCAAAAAAGGCCGCCGGAGTCTCACTGCGGAGCATCAGGATCTGCATCTGCTGTTTGCTCATCGGATCGGCAATATTGCGGTTGCCGGGCCCGGATGCCGTCATAAAACGGTACGAAAGCCCCGCCGGAACCCGGAAAACTGTGTGGGGCCGGCCCGGCCGCCGGTCACGCCAGCAGAAATCCAGCGGGCCGGTGACCTTTTCCGCCATGCGGCCGTTGCGGAGTTTTTTCACCCCGGTCGCCGGATCAAAAACCGCACCGGGCTCCCAATCGGACAACGCGATCTCTGACGGGATCTCAAAATCCTCCCCGGCACCGTGAAGCAGATAGGTGTGACTCCGGCCCTTCGCGCTTTCAAAAAAATCCGCCACATAACGGTCGCCAAGCCCCCGGTCCACCCAGAACAGCGTCCGTTCAAACCGTTCCGTTTGCCCCGGTACGATCGTGGGGGAACTGCCGCGGATCACCCGGAACGGCGTTCCGGTGGTGGAAAAGAAATCCGCCCGCACCCGGCGTTTGCCCTCGACCTGATAATGCGGCATATCGTCCACCATTACCGAATTGTGCGCCAGGATCGATTTGTTGAACGATGTGTTTTTGTGCTGGGCACTCAAATAACCGGTGTCGGTAATCAACTCCGTGCCATAGTCGCAATACAGAAAATTCAACGATATCCGGTGAACATGGCTCACGCACCGTTCCCCGAAATCCAACAGCAATGCCGCCCCGGATCTGCCCGGCCCGCCACTGCGGAAAAGCCCCCAGCCCGGCCCGGGAAACAGACGGTCATCCCGCACCATTTCCGGGACACCGGCGGACTTCCGCTCCCCACCGGAAGAAGCAGTTGTTCCAAACGTATAGACACTCTCAATGGCCTCGCCGTCGGCCGGTGACTTTTTCAAATAAAAATCACAAGCCTCCCGCACCTGCGGCGAATCATAATACCGCCGCGCCGCCAGCAAATGCCCCTGGAGAATTCTGGTGGTCGCCACACAATCGTTGACCGCCGGCAGAAAACCTGTCGGCAGCAAGGTCGGGACCGCCGAAAGATAGGCTTTGCCCAGCATCGGCAGTTTTTCGGCTACCGCCAGATCATCAAACCGGTCACGCCCGGTGTAGGATGCCGGGTCGGAGTAGCCCTCCAGGGCCTTCAGAATGGACTCCATCCCCCCCATAGCCATGTTCTGATACGACAGCGTGTTCTCGTGCCAGAAACCGTCGCGGTGGAACCATTTGCCCATGAACCCCTGCAACGATTGCGGCCCGTTCACCACCCAGTCGATCATTTCGTGATCCCCGAGCGTGCGCCCCACCCACGCCATCGCCGCATAGCCGCGCGACAGGGAATTGCTCAAATCGCGCAACGGCGGCAGGGCAACCATCAGCCGCTTGTATTCACGGAAAAGATCGTTTTCGATCCGCACCTTGTCGGCATCGGAAAGCACCCCGGCGTGGTAAATCGCATCGTACAAATCGACAAACCGGACCATGTGCCGGTTGTCACCCAATTTCCAGCGGTACAGTTTGCCCGCCCAGTTGTGCATACCGGGTCGCGGGTAATAGGTGTTGCGCAGCCGGAACGGATATCCGGGGTAAACCGCTGCGTAACGGAGCAGGATCCGCCGCCCCGCTTCCGCATACCGGCGATCACCGGAAATCCGGCAGACATCTGCCAGTGCCGCCAGTTTCTGCAACACCGACACCCCCGCCATATCCCGGATCAGACCGCTCAAAAAATAACGGTCACCTTCGTTCAGATTGTTCCGCTTGCCCCGGTGGTAGGACATGGTCAGTTTCCGGCCGTTTGACAGCGTCAGATGAAAAATCTGATCTTCCGGGAACTTTTCATTCGGAAAAACCGTTTTGCATCCCTGACAGGTGATCCGGACCTCCGACAGCGGCAAATCCCACTGGGCGTCCACCTGATCCTGGCGCCACGCAATGTTCGACGGCTGTCTGCAGCCCGGACAACTGCAGGCCGAACCGGGCAGATCCGTGATCTTGTCACGCAACTGCTCCTCTGTCAGGGCCGCCAATTCATCGGCCGCCCGGAGCTGCTCCGCATACCATTTTTTCGCCCACGGCAACGCCGCTATGTTGCGGCGCGCCCGCTCCACTTCGGCCGCCGACCGGACCCAGGGATGCCGCCCCGGCGCAGGCCGGTCCGCATCGGCAAGATCATACTGCCGGTCGAAATAGTAAGCCTCTTCCGGGGTCTCCGCTTTCCGGTTGCCGTCATCAACGGCGGCCAGCCGGGCCCCGGCCAGCAATACCAGCAGGAGCCACGCAATCAGCTTACCCATTCCGATACCTCAATTTCAGAGGGCAACCGCCGCCGCCACCCCCTTGGATGTAACCACGCGGACGGCGCCATTCTGCGGCAGAAGATCCGTGATCGAGCCGTCAAATTCATTGACACTCAAACACTTGCCATTCTTGTCAAAACGATAGACCGTGCCATCTTCCGCACCGGCCACGCAGCCGCCGTCCGGCAGACCGCGCACCACCAGTGCCGGAGCAGACAGAGCCTTCGACCACAGCCGTTTACCATCCGCCGAGAACCGGTAGATGAAGCCGTTGTAACTGGCCACAAACGCATCCTGACTGCCGTTGACTTCCGCCGCCGGTTCGATCATAAAGATTTCGTCACCGGTGAAGAAACGGGCCAATTCAGTCCCGCGGTCGTTGTGGAACGTCAGCAAACCGCTGTCGATACCGATCAGCACATTGCAGGTACGGCCTTTGCCGTTGCGGACGGCGTTGATCGCGCGGCAGCCGAAACCGAAGCGGCCGCCCCAGCTCTTTTCGCCTTTTTCATTCAACACGGTCGCCCACATGTAGCCGGTACCGACCAGCACATCCGGCTTGCCGTTGCCGTCGATGTCAGCGATTTCCAGAGCGCGCACGGGGTGGATCACCTCGTAACGCCACAGTTCCTTGCCGTTACGGTCAAAGGCATAGGTACGCCAGTTGTCGCAACCAATGATGATTTCCGGCTGACCATCGTTGTCAAGATCGGCAAGCCGCACCTTCCACAGATCCGGGAACAACCGGTAGAATTCTATTTTCACATCCCAGATCGGTTCGCCTTTCAGCGACACCGCCCGGACATGACCATCGCGGCAGGCCAACACCAGCGATTCACGGCCGTTGATTTCAACCGCAACCAGATCGTTGACCGGACCGGCCACATCGAATGCCGCCTTTTCCTTGCCGGTGGCCGCATCCAACAGCAGCACCTGACCAGCCTTACCTTTGACCGCGCCGACCGCCAGAGTCGCCTGATTCTTCAGCGGAACCACCCGGGTCAGATGCGCCGGTTCATTGTCGCCCTTGACATTCTGCGTCCACGCCACCCGGGCCGGAGCAGCCGGCAGGGTCCGTTTGACTTCGACTGCCGTCTTGCGCGGCGAAACACTGCGGCTGGCAACCATTTTGACACCGGCATTGCCGGAGGCATCAAACTGGATTGTGTACTGATGTTTGCCGGTACTCACCAGGAAACCGTTGGGACGGCGGTCCAGCGACCATTCCGCCACTTTGCCGTCGGCACTGCCGTGCCAGACCGCGGCGATCCGGACCGGGACATTGGGTTCCAGCATCCGTTCCAATTTCTGGTCGATCACCCGCACCACCGGCGGGGCAGACTGATAGGCTTTCCACTGCGCGCCCAGATCCGCGTTGTCGGTGACGGTCAACGGCAGATCGCCAGTCGTCTGGACCCGCATGGCAGGCCCCTGCTGATTCAGTTCAAAACCATCCGGCCGGGCTTCGATCTCACCCAGCGCATTCCAACGCTGCGTCAGCCGGAAATAGCCGCGGCGGAGCGGCGTGAATTCATCGATCAGCATCCACGCCTGATCGGCTTTCAGCCACACATAATGCCGCCGCCAGATTGCGGGGCCGACCTTTTCGGCCGTGACCGTCACCAGCCCCCATTCCGGCGTATCCCGGAGGGCCTGGATCTTCATAAGATCGGGCAACTGGAACGATTCGCCATCGCACAGCATCAGCAGTGAATTGTGATACTTCTGCTGATTCTTTTTGTAGTCGGTATCGCCCAGCCACACCCGGCCGAACTGCGTGTAACGCAAAATACTGTTGCCATCCGCGTGGCGGTGACCGCCGTTGTTGACGCCGTCCACCATCAGATAGAGGGCATTTTTGTCCATCTTTTCGCGGATCGCAAGTTTATCGAAACAACCTGCCGGGACCTGTTTGGCCGTATTGTCAACGGTGGCCCGGTAGAAGCCCAGTTCCAGCGGATAGAACTGAATGCCGTCAAGTGTCGTCGGTACCGGCAGTTTTTCCGGCAGTTCCGTGAAGAAATCAGCCGAAACCGGACGGCCGGAACGCTTCAGGCTCAACATATAGCCGACCAGCGGATCACGGGTGGCGGCATAATATTTTTCCAGCACCGTGTGGTTGCTGGTGGGATTCCAGCCGCTGGAGTCTCCGTACGCCGACTGGGCACCGAGATTGTCCATGGTCAGCCCGCAGTAACGCATGATTTTGGCCGCGGTCCCGCTCTTGAAGAAAGAATATTCCGGAAACGCCAGCGAATAGGTGATGACATGGTTCCAGGTCAGCCACATGTAACCTTCGCTGTCGTCGTGGCACTTGGCAATGGTGTTCTGCAACGCAAAGTTGTGGTGGACCGCCGTCAGCCAGCGTTTGGCCTGCGGCACCGTCCGGGGATAGTATTTGTCAAAATAAAGAGCCCCCATCAGCGACCCGAGCGAGCAGAATGTCAGGTGGTTGCTGACCGGGCCGGACTTCAGCCGGATACCACCGCTGGCTTCGGCAAAGATCGCCTCGTGCAGCCAGCGGAGCAACGCATTTGAGGTGGCCAGCCGGTCGGCCGCGGTCAGCGACGGATCGTGTTCGACCAGATCCCATCCGGCCAATGCCTGATAAGACGGGAAATCGCTGTCAAACCCCCAGGCCCCGCCGAATTTGCGCGGGTCGGCCTTGGCAGATTCCGCATACAATTTGGCGACCTCCGCATAAAGCCGGGCATCCAGCGGACTGCGGTAAACCAGATAACGGCTGCCGATAAGGCTCAAATAACCGCCCAGCGAGGTGTGCTGGCCGGCATCCAGACGGCGTTGCGCTTCGGCAAGGCCTTTTTTGCGGTAACTTTCCCAATCGCCCTGCGGCATCTTTTCCCGCGGCTGATTGCGGTAATCGGCTTCAAAAAGGATCGGCAGAGAAAGACTGCGCCCCTTGACATGACCGGTCAGCGTTTTGATAAAA
>JAFQLP010000150.1 GCA_017414565.1 Lentisphaeria bacterium
CCCACGGCAATTCGAGGATCCAGTCCAGATACGAACAGGCGATATGGTATTCCGGAGCCGACTGCGGGATGATCTCCAGCCGCGCCGCTTCCCGCCGTGCCACCCGGGCCGCGGCTTCCGGCAGCTGTTTGAGTTGGATGCGGGCCTCCACATCGGCCAGATCGGGATTGCCGAATTCTTCGCCCAGTTCGCTCCGGATCGCCCGCAACTGTTCACGGAGGAAATACTCCCGCTGCTGCTTGTTCATGGTCTGCTGGACTTCGTTCTGGATCTCGTTGCCCAGACGGCGGAATTCCACTTCGCGGGTCAGGATCTTCAACAGGATCATCATCCGCTCATCCAATTTCTGCCGGGCCAGGATCACCAGTTTTTCGGTGTAATCGAAATTGAGCCCGTCGGCAATCAGATCCGCCAGCCGGTCGGGCGAATTCTGTCCGAGAATGGCCGCTTTCAATTCATCCGGCAACCCGGGCAGATAGGCGGAAATTTCGCCGAACAGCGTCATGGCGGCCTTGACCGCCGCCTCGATTTCCGGCTTACCGCTGTTTTCATCCGGCAGATGGCAGACCCGACCGATCCGCACCTTGCTGTCGCTGACGGTTTCCACATAACGGATACGCCGGATGCCGCGCACCAGGATCCGGGTACTGCCGTCCGGACAATTCATCACCTTCAGGATACGCGCCGCCAGCCCGTGCGCCACCCAGTTGCGTTCCTCCGCCGGAAACAGCGGCAGGGTGCAGTCAAAATCCTTATGCGCCGCCCCGTCCGGGTCCGGTGCCTCAAAAAAGATCGCCACGGTCCGGTCGCGCCGCATGGCTTCCTGCAACGCCTCTTCGTCAATGGCAGTCTCCAAATGGGCCGGTGTCAGAATAAAGGGAAAAATCACCGGTTCCCGCAGCAGCAGCATCGGGTAGGTGATCATCTCCGGAGGCGGTGCCCCAATGGTAAAATTCAGTTTGTCGTTCATACCGATCTTCGTTCCTCAATCCATCTGCCCTGCCGGGGCAGTCAATCTCAATATCTCTCCGGCCAGATACAACGATCCGGCCACCAGCACCCGGCCGGGCTGTTCCAGTGCCGCCGCCAGTGCCGCCGCCGGGTCCGGTTCGTCAATATACGGCATACCGGGTGCGGCCTCTGTCAGCATCGCGGCCAATTCATCGCCTGACCACACCGGCCGGTCGCCCCTCACGCCGGTCAACACAAACGACCGGGCCAACGGAGCCAGCAGCCGCAATCCCGGCCGCACATCCTTATCGCGGAACCCGCCGAAAACAATGGTAAACTTTTCCCCGGGATACGCCTCGGCCAATGCCGCCTGCAACGCGGCGGCCCCATGGGGATTATGGCCGCCATCGACGATCAACCGGGGCGTGACCTCCTGACAACGGGCCGGCCAGACGGCATCCGCCAATCCATCCAACGCCGCATCCAGCGGAAAACCGTATTGATCCGCCAGCCACACCAGCACCGGATAAACGGTCCGGAAATTTTCCCGCTGCATCGCACCGGTCAGGCGCAGCCGGATGGTCCGCCCGCGGTGCCGGAACTGCTGAAAAAGCCCCGCCGCATCGCGATCGTAGATCACCTCCGTCGGCTCCTCCGGGTCCGGATCATGCCAATCGGCCCCGCTGTTTCCGGCATGGGCTGCGATCACCGCTTTGGCCTCCGGCACCAGAAATCCGGTAAAGACCGGTACGCCGGGCCGGATGATCCCCGCTTTTTCCCCGGCAATGGCGGCAATGCTGTCGCCCAGATACGCCTGATGATCCAGCGCGATATTGGTGATCAGCGTAACCTCCGGCACCACCACCGAAGTGGCATCGCACCGGCCGCCCATGCCGGTTTCCCAAATCACAAAATCCACCCCGGCACGCGCAAAAATCAACGCCGCCAATGCCGTGGTGAATTCAAAATATGTCACCGGCCGCCCAACTTCGTGCATTTCCCGGGCGGCCCGGTCCACTTCGGCGAATGCCGCATCGAATTCCGTTTCCGCCACCGGCGCGCCATTGATCCGGAACCGTTCACACACATCCACCAGATGCGGGGATGAATAAAATCCGGTACGGTATCCGGCTCCGCGCAACGCCGCATCCAGCATGGCCCCGCAGGAGCCTTTGCCATTGGTCCCGGCAATGTGCAGATAATGCTGTTCCAACGGGGCACCGCACCGCCGGAACAACTCGGCGGTCTGCTCCAGACCGAGTTTGATGCCGAACATGTTGAGACTGTCCAGCCGCTCAAGATTCTGCTGATGCTGCTGACGGCTCATTTCCGGACCTGAATACCCGACCATGCCGGCATCGACAAATGGTTTTTCGTGGCCAGCAGCTGCCGCACCCCGCCGGTCCAGGTATCGACAATGAACAGCGATGCCCGCGCTCCGTCGGAGCGTTTGCACACCACCTGCCGGTTGTCCGGGCCCCATGCCGGGGATTCCCAGGTCCCTTTGACATCGGTGGCACGGTAATTTTTGCCGGTGGCCAGATCAAGTACCGCCATGGTGTAATCGCCGCCGTACCGGGTGCAATAAACGATCTTATTGTCGCCGGACCAATCCGGTGTCACCGTTTCGCGCCCCACGCTGGGCAGCAGCCGCCGGCCGGAACCGTCCGCGCCGATGGCGTAGATCCGGGGACGGCCGGATTCATCGCTGACAAAGCAGACCTGTTTGCCATCCGGACTCCAGCAGGGGGATGCCTCCACGGAACGGCCCTTGGTCAGCCGCCGCAACTGTTTGCCTTGCACCGGCCGGACATACAGATCGACCAGATGATCCGGACTCAAAACCATCGCCATCAGCGATGTATCCGGACTGATCGCCACCCCGGTATTCAACCCGGCAAACGATGTAAGCACCCGGCTTTCGACCCGGGGGGACAAACGGGTTTCCACGATCTGGGTCACGCCTTTGCCGTACTTGGTGTACCCGATCGACTGCCCGCCGGGAAACCAGCACGGCTCCACGCACAACGAACCGTAACGGGTGATCTGGGTCACATCACCACCGTCGATATCGCAGGAATAAATCTCCTTGATGCCGTCGGCCACATCGGCACAAAATGCGATTTTGGTGCGGCAGATGCCATCAATGTTGAACAATTTTTTCAACACCGCATCCACCAGTGTTTTGGCCGCGGTCCGGGCATCGGCCCCGCTCACCTGCCACGCGCCCAGCGGAGCCCCGCCGCAACGGAGGGTCACCACGGTCTTATTGCCTTCGCAATGCCCGACAAGTTCATAAAACGCATCCGCCCGGTCGATCACATCGAACCAGCCGCAGGCTTTCAGAAAACTGTGCAATGCCGCTTTGTTCTCCGCCGGGCCGCTGTTCCAGTTGAAACGCAGTGTCGGATTGGTCTTGCCCTCCACCACGATATTGATCCCTTCATTTGCCGTCAACGGTGCAGCGAACAACAGGGCGAAGGCGGCCATCAGGCCCGAAAAAAAACGCTTGTACATCATATTGATCTCTCCCGGAAAATATTGCTGATTTTCAGTTTTTTCACCAATAAGGTAATATAATACAACACCGTCGAGTTTTCCACAGGAAAAATGCGTTTTTTTGACAACCGGAAATCAGCGGTGCCGCAAATCTGCCACCAGCGGCAGATGATCCGAAAAAAACAGATGCGGCACCCGGAATGCCGTCACCTCCAGATGCGGCGAAATCAGCATGTAATCCAGTTCCCTGACCGGGGCCCATGCCGGGTAGGTCGGCCGGTGCAGCAGATTGATGCTCTGCAAACGGCAGCGGGCGCAGAATTCCGTCAATTCCGCCGCACCGCCGAAGGTGTTGAAATCCCCGGCCAATACGGTGGGTTCACCGGGATCGATCCATTCTGCCAGAGCCGCCAGCTGTGCCCGCCGCACCTCCCGCCGCAATGCCAGATGCACCAGCATGATGCGGATACCGTTGTAACGCACCGACAGCACCAGCCGTTTCATGCCCAGCGGCAGATATCCCCGTTCCCGGGATTCCGGTTCGCCCCGGGTCAGCAAAGCATTTCCCTGATACCGCAGATACGGCAGTCTGCCCCATTTGGAAGCCGGGCCGTATTTGTTGCTGCCGAAGGGGATCATACCGCAATACGAAGCCACTTCCTCCGGCTGGTTCATGCCGCCGGTGCGACGGCTGCCCAGATCGGTCTCTAGCAATCCCGCCACATCCGGTGCGACCGACCCGACGAAACGCCCGATCTTGCGGAACGGTCGTTCCGGCGCGCTCAAATACCGGTGTCCGGTGACCAGCCGTCCGGGTTCACTGCCGGGACTGCCGGTACCGTAGGCGATGTTGTATATCAGGATCCGCACAAAAAACTCCTTTTCCTGCGGCAAAACTATAATGCCGAAATGATTTTTTTCAATTTGCCGCATATTTTTTGTCCGGGAGGGTTGCGGAAAATGCGGAAATCGTGTAAATTGTCAGTATCATGCTGACCTATCTATCTATCGACAATCTGGCGTTGATCGAACACGCCGAAGTGGAATTCGGCCCCGGCTTCAATGTCGTTACCGGCGAAACCGGTGCCGGCAAATCCGTGCTGTTGGGCGCGGTCCTGCTGCTGCTCGGCGGCCGGGCCGACCGGAATGCCATCCGGGCCGGTGCGGAACGCTGCGAGATCTGCGGCATCTTCCAACTCCCGCCGGATGCCGCCGCCGAAGTCGCCATTCCGTTGGCCGAAGCGGATATCCCGTTCGATCCGGAGACCGGGGAACTCCAGTTGCGCCGCATCCTGACCCGGGAGACCGGCCGCTGTCATATCAACGGCACCGCGGTCCCGGCCCGGCTGCTGCAAACCATCGGCGAACTGGTGATCGATGTCCACACCGCCAACGAACACCAATCCCTGACCGACCGCGGCAAACAACTGGAGATCCTGGACCGTTTCGCCAACAGTGCCCCGTTGCGTGCCGAATGTGCCCGCATCTGCGCGGCGATCCGGCAACTGCAGTCGGAACTGGAGGAATTTGAAAAAAACATGCCATCCCCGGCCGAAGCCGAATATCTGGCCTCGATGACCGCCGAGATCGACCGCGTTGCCCCGCAGCCGGGCGAAGATACCGAACTGGCCGCCCGGCACACCCTGGCCGCCCATGCCCGCGAAGCGGTCGAAAACGCCGCCCGCATTGCCGGATTGCTGGCTGATGCCGAAGATTCAGTCAGCGACCGGATCGCCGAAACCTACCGGCTGCTGCAGGAACTTGCCCAACTGGATCAGAACCGTTCCGCCGATTTTCTGGAGCGTTGCAGTCTCATCTCCGAAATGGTCCGCGAACTGGCCCGCGATGTGGCGGATTTCGGCGGCTCGGCAGAATTGGACGAAGCCGCTTTTCAGGAACTGGAACAACGCCTCGGCGACCTTTACACCTTGAAACGGCGGTACGGTCAAACGCTGGAACAGGTCATCGAAGAAGGCCACCGCGCCGCCGACCGGCTGGCGGCTTTTCACCGGAGCCGGGAACGCCGTCAGGAATTCACGGATCAACTCGCCGCCCGGCAGGAGGAACTCCGCACCGCCGCCGGCGATCTGACCCGGTGCCGGCAGCAGGCGGCCGATGCGTTTGCCCGCGCCATCGAAGCCAAACTTCAGCATCTCGGCTTCCCGGGCGGCCGTCTGACAGCGGAACTGACCGCCGTTGAACCGGGGCCCAACGGGGCCGACCGGCTGGAATTGCTTTTTTCCGCCAATCCCGGAGAACCGCCGCTGCCCCTGCGGAAAATCGCCAGCAGCGGAGAACTTTCGCGCCTGATGCTGGCATGTAAAACGGTCCTGTCCGATGCCGACCGGATCCCGGTGGCGATCTTCGATGAAATCGATGTCAATATCGGCGGCGAAACCGCGGTGCAGGTGGGCCGTGAACTCAAAGCCCTCGGCCGACGCCGTCAACTGCTGGCGATCTCCCATCTGGCCCAGGTGGCGGCCAACGGGGACCGGCATTTCCGGGTGGAAAAAACGGCCCGCGATGACGGCCGCACCGTCACCGGCATCACCCCGCTCACACCGGATGGCCGCCGTACCGAACTGGCCCGGATGCTCGGCGGCGGGACCGCCGCCATGGCACACGCCGCGACACTGCTGGAACCATGACCGGGCATCCCCTCGATATCCGGGTCATCCGCAGCCGCATCCGGCCGTCCGAAGCCGGAGTGGCCCTGATCGATCACCTCGTCCGCCGCTTCACCTATCGTGACCGGGAAAACTGGCTCCAGCGCATCGCGGCCGGGGAATTGCTGATCGACGGCACCACGGCTGCCCCCGATTCCCTGCTGACTGCCGGTATGACACTGGAATACCGCCCCACCGACATCCGGGAACCGGAGGTGGATACCGGGTACTCCATCTGCTACGAAGACGATCTGCTGCTGGTCGTTGACAAACCCGGCAATCTGCCGACCCACCCCTCCGGCATTTTTTATGCCCACACGCTGTGGTATCTCCTGACCAAACGGTTCGGCCCGATCCATCTGGTGAACCGGCTTGACCGGGAAACTTCCGGCCTGCTGCTGGCGGCCAAAGATCCCCGCACCGCCGCCAAACTGGCCCGGGCGGTGAAGGAAAAAACCTATCTTGCGCTGGTTGCGGGCCGCATGACCGAGCCCATTGATGCGGACGGTTATCTCATTCCCGCCGGAAGCGTGGTCCGGAAAAAACGGGCATTCGTCCGGGAACTGCCGCCGGGGATTTCCGGCGAAACCGCCCGGACCCGGCTGGAACCGGTCATGACCGGCAACGGTCTTTCACTGATCCGCGCCACGCTGGAAACCGGACGGATGCACCAGATTCGCGCCACCTGCTGTTCTCTCGGCTATCCGCTTGCCGGTGACAAACTTTACGGGGTCGATGAAACCTGTTACCTGCGCCTCCGCCACGGCCCGCTGCCGCCGGAAGATCTGGCCCGGCTGCAAATGCCGCGGCAGGCACTCCACGCCGCCCGGCTGCGGTTCATCCACCCCGGACACGGCGGTGAATGTGATCTTTTTTCCCCTTTACCGCCGGATATGCAGGATTTGATTTGCAAATCGGGTATGCCGCGTTACATTTAGTATGGAAACAGAGGCGGGCAAACCGCTTCACAACCCAAAAAAGGAGAAATTATGTACAAAGCAATCCTTCTGTTTCTGTTGCTTTTGATCGCAACCGGCCTGCAAGCCGCCGATCAGACAGCATGGGACCGGAACGCCAGACAACGCTGGTCCATCGTTCAGCTCGGCCTGCTCCCCGGCGAACCGACCGCCACCCGGCATTCTTCCACTTATGGGGTCAAAGTCGGCGCGCCCATCTGCGATGGTGCCCCGGTGGTCGGCGTTGAAGCCGCGCTCCTCTATGCCGGCAGCCGTTCCGTCACCGGATTCCAGGGTTCCCTGATCACCGCCGACTGCGATGATCTGACCGGGCTTCAGTTCTCGCTGGTCAATTTTGTCCGTGACTGCGCCGGTCTCCAGCTCGGTCTTTTCAATTACGCCACCGGCAAAACGTTCCAGATCGGCATCCTGAATTACTGTCAGGATTCCTGGTGTCCCTGGTTCCCGATCGTCAACTTCAAATTCTGAATCAGATAAAGGAGCAAATATCATGAAACTTCTCGTCTGTTCCCTGTTGGCCGCCGTTTCTTCGTTTGCCGTTCTTCAGGCCGCGGAAGCACCGGCGGAACCCGCCCGGCCGCAGCCCCGTTTCCAGCGTCGCGCCACCGCGCCCCGGACGGAACAGCAGGCCCGTCCGAACCGGCAACGCCCGCCGCGGCAGAATGTTCCGTTCCAAGCCGCGGAGCCGCAGCCCGATCCGCTGACGGAATGGAGTCTTTTCCAGGTCGGCATCCTCCCCGGCATCCCGGCGGCCACCATCACCAGCAATGTGTATGGTGTGAAGAGCGGCTGGCCGATCGTCAACGGCATCGGCAGTGTTTACGGTGTCGAAGGTTCGTGGCTTTATTCCGGCACCGCGGATATCAATGGTATCCAGGCCAGTTTCGTCAGCTGCCGGAACCGGCGGCTCAATGGGATCCAGGCGGCTTTCGGGGTCTGCCTCAACGAAGAATCGGTGCAGGGCATCCAGGCCTCTCTCGGGGTTTCTGTGGCCGGTGATGTCAAAGGGGTTCAAGGCACGCTCGGGCTCTGCCACTCCGGCGACATGATCGGGCTGCAGGCGAGTTCACTCAACATTTCCGGCGATGTCACGGGGTTTCAGGCGGCGGCGGTCTGCAATGTCACCGGCGATGTCACGGGATTTCAGGCTTCGGTCATCTGCAATGTCACCGGCAATGTGGAGGGTTATCAGACGGCTCTCATCAACAAAGCCGAATCCGTCAACGGGGTTCAGGTCGGTCTGATCAATGTGTCCGATTCCAAGGGCATCCAGTTCGGTCTGATCAACTACATCAAGGATTCCGCTGTCCCCTTCTTCCCCATCGTCAATTTCTGGTTGTAAAGGCCCTTCCATCCGGGCCGCGCGGCATACCACTCCGGTCATGCCGCGTTTTTTTTGCGGCCGCTCAATCCACGGCCGGCAGACAACGGAGCGATAGTATGATGCCGCCGCCCGTCGCACGGGTCCTCTACTGTTGCGGCAACGGAGCAATGACATCCGTTCGCAGCCCGTCGCACGGGCCCAGCAGACGGCGGTAGATCTGACAGGCTTCTTCGTGGAAACAGCAGAAAATCACCAGTTCCGGTAATACCTCCTGCCATGCCCGGACCGTTGCCACCGCGATCGCCGCCGCCCGTTCAGCCGGAAAATGGTAAACCCCGGTCGAAATACACGGAAATGCCACCGAGCGGCAATGATGCCCGGCCGCCAATGCCAGTGAATTGCGATAACTGTTGGCCAACAGTTCATCTTCGTTGGCCCGGCCGCCGTGCCACACCGGCCCGGGGGTGTGGATCACCCATCCGGCCGGCAGCCGGAATCCGGGTGTGATCCGGGCTTCTCCGGTGGGACAGCCACCGAATTCCCGGCACGCCGCCAGCAGTTCCGGTCCGGCGGCCCGGTGAATGGCCCCATCCACTCCGCCGCCGCCCAACAGCGAACAATTGGCGGCATTGACGATGGCATCGACCTCCAGACGGGTGATATCACCGCACCATATCCGGCATTCCCGCGTCATGGCAGTGCTTCCGGCGAATCGTTTTCCGCCTCATACTGCCGCAACAGCATCTCGGCCGGCGTCAGATATTTTTTGGCCTGATTGCAGGGACGGCACGCCACCACCAGATTGCCGCGGGTACTGCGTCCGCCCCGGGCGACCGGCACGATATGATCCAGCGTCAATTCCGACTCCGGAAATGTTTTGCCGCAGTAGTGGCAGATGCCGCGCCGGAAAAGCTCCCGGTAATAGGCACTCTGCCGCAATTCTCTGGCTTTGGCCCGTTCCCGTTTGATATGCCGTTCATCGGCATGGATCTCGACCCAGTCTTCCATCATCACCCGACAGAAGCCCCCGGTTCGGCATCGCCATCGACCGTCACCAACTGCAGTTTGTTGCCGGTTTTGGCCGCCAGCAGCATCCCCTGCGACTCGATCCCGCGGAGTTTGGCCGGTTTCAGGTTGGCCACCACCACGATCGTCCGGCCGACCAGCGATTCCGCGGTGTACGACTGGGCGATACCGGCCACGATCTGCCGCTGTTCGGTCCCCAGATCGATCTGGAGTTTCAGAAGTTTATCGGATTTCTCCACTTTTTCCGCCGCCAGCACTTTTGCCGTGCGCAACTGGGTGCGGAAGAAATCATCAATGGAGATCAGACCGTCTTCTGCAACGGCCGGAGCAGGGGCCGCCGGTTCCGGAGCCTTGGCGGGTTTGGCGGCCTTGGCGGCTTTGTCACCGGCGGCGGGCTTGACCGGTTCCGCTGCGGCTTCCACCTGGATACGCGGAAACAGGCCGGTCGTGTCACTCACCTGCCGTCCGGTCATCACATCGCCGCCCTGACGGAGATCGGCGATGCGGAGCGCGGCAAAAGCCCCGCCGTCAAAACCGAGAGCCTGCCCCAATTCGGTCATTTTTTCCGGCATCACCGGCATCAACAGCACCGCCGCCTGATAGATCGCCGTGGCCGCGGTGTGCAGTACGGTGTTCAGACGCGCCGTTTCACCTTTTTTGGCGAGCGTCCACGGCGCGGTCTTTTCCAGATAACGGTTGCCGGCCCGGATGGACTGCAGCACCGCATCCAATCCCTGATCGATCTTCATATCGCGGATCGCCGCCTCCATCCCGGTGATGGCGGCTGCCGCCGCATCCAGCAGTTCCCGGTCATCGTCCTGCCGTTCACCCGGCGCGGGGATCACGCCGCCGCTGCGCAGAACCATTTTCAGAACACGGCTCAAAAGGTTGCCCAGATCGTTGGCCAGATCGCTGTTGTAACGGGCCACAAAGGCATCTTCCGTAAAATTGGCATCGTTCCCCAATGTCATTTCGGCCAGCAGGAAATAGCGGAAGGCATCGACCCCGTATTTGTCCACCATTTCCATCGGGTTCACCACATTGCCCAGCGACTTGCTCATCTTGGTATTGCCGGTCAGCCACCAGCCGTGGGCAAAAATCGTCCGGGGCAGCGGCAGCCCCATGGCTTTCAACATGGTCGGCCAGTACACGCTGTGGGTGGTCAGGATATCTTTGCCGATCAGCTGGCAGGAGGCCGGCCACCACTTGGCAAAGGCTCCGCCGTCCTGCTTGTAACCGACACTGGAAACATAGTTCAACAGTGCATCGAACCAGACATAGGTCACAAAATCCTTGTCAAACGGCAGTTCGATCCCCCAGTTCAGGCGCGATTTCGGCCGCGAGATGCAAAGATCGCCCAGCGGTTTGCGGAGAAATCCGAGCGTTTCGTTGGCCCGGAACGCCGGCTGGATGAAATCGGGATGCGTTTCAATATATTCGATCAGCCAGTCCTGATACTTGCTCATCCGGAAGAAATAGTTGGATTCGATGATCTCGCTCACTTCACGGCCGCATTCGGGACATTTACCGTCCACCAGATCTTTTTCCGTGAAAAAGCGTTCATCGCCCACGCAGTACCACCCGGTGTATTCCGCCCGGTAGATCTCGCCCCGGTCATAGAGGTCCTGCAGCACCTGCCGGACCACGTTTTTATGCCAGTCGTAAGTGGTCCGCACAAAATGGTCATTGGTGATCCCGAGGCGTTTCCACAATTCCTGAAAACGCAGCACCGTTTCATCGCAATGCTGCTGCGGCGGCACCTGCCGTTCCGCGGCGGCCCGCTGGACTTTCTGACCGTGTTCATCGGTACCGGTCAGGAAAAAAGTCGGTTCGTTCAAAGACCGGTGATATCTGGCCAGCACATCGGCCAGGATCGTGGTATAGGCATGACCGATGTGGGGTTTGTCGTTGACATAGTAAATCGGCGTGGTAATGTAAAAGTGATCGCTGTTCATAAAGACCTCCGGGAAAATTCGCTGCCATTTCAAGCCGGTTAAATATAGCATGACGACAGGCGATTGCAACTATTCCCGCAGGGAAACCGGCGAAAAACCGCCGCGGGAACTGGACAGCAGGATGGTTGCGTGGTATATTATCCGCTGCGGTATCATTTAAACCAGCAGAAAGCGAATGTTATTATGATGAGAAACATGCTCACCGGTAAGATCCACACTGCCCGGCTGACCGGTGCCGACCTTCATTACGAAGGCAGTATGGAAATCGATCCGGTCTTCCTGAAAGAGGCAAATATCCTGCCCTACGAGCGGATATTGGTGGTAAACCGTACCAACGGTGAACGGCTGGAAACCTATGCCATCCCCGGCGAACCGGGCAAAGGGGCCTTTTGTCTGAACGGCCCGGCGGCCCTGAAAGGCAAAAAAGGCGATGTGGTAACGATCATGTCTTTCTGTCTGTGTACCGACGAAGAAGCCCGCAGCATCGTCCCCTCTGTCATCGTACTGGATGAAAACAATCAGATCATCCAGCGCAAAGGGCGCGTCCCGCAGGCCGATTTCTGATATCATATCTGAACGCAAAAACTTGACATTCAAACCGACGCGTGATACAATAAGACAGGCGGATGCTCACAACCGCGGAAAAACGATGACCGGAAAAAAACAGAATCGTGGACAGGTCCTGACCGAATATGCCGTCATGCTGGTACTGCTGACGGTGATTGCGGCCGCCCTGCTGGGATTCGGGCATGTGTTCTCCCGGTACGGCGGGCATCTGGTTGACATGGTGAGTATTGAATATCCCTGATACGGAACATTTTTGACACGGAGCAGAAAAATGAAAGTAAGACGGCGCAAACAGCGTGGGCAGGCGATTGTGGAGTATGTGATTCTGATTGCCGTCGTGGCAGTCACCGCGTTTTTTGTGCTGACCATGTTCAGTGACCGCCTCCGGCAGCTGATCTCCGGTGCCACCACCGCACTGGGCGGCGAAAAATCGGAAACCATGGACCGCACCTCCGAGGAATTGACCAAATCCCTCACCGAAGACGGCGACGTCAACTGATCTTATTCCGGGAAACGCTCCCGGAACATCCGGTGGAGCATCAGATCGCCGTACCGGTCCGGTGCCCCCGGCGCAACTTCCGCCCCGGTATAATGGGAGCGGACATCCAGCACATGCACCAGGCGTTTCTGCGGATCGGCAGAAAACACCAGCCGCCAGGTGCGGCATCCGATCTCCCAGTTGCCATCGCCGCGTTTCTCCAACCGTTTCCGCGAGGCATCCAGCGGGGCATTCACCAACTGCACCCGGGCAAAATTTTCCAGATCCGGGCCGCCGTGGCTCACCACAACGCCATTTTTTTCCCGGAAAAGCGATGAGAACTGCAATTCGTAACGGTCCGCGGCGGCTTCCGCCAGCCACCCCACCTGCGATTCCGGGAACGAATCCGCCGCCGGGATATACGGTTTTACATCCAATACCGGCGTGCCGTCGAGCATATCAAAATTCTGAATCTCCAACCCCTCCGGCGATACCCCGGTCAGAGCCACACAACTCAAACCGATGCGGTTCGGCCGGTGGGGGGAACGGGTCGCCAGCACGCCGATCCGCCGTCCGGGCGGTGCCACCGGCGGTGCCACCCGGAGATTCCAGGTCTGATTCAAATGGAAAAGGAACACCACCCAGATGCGGTCAAATCCGGCAAGATCGGCGGCCGCTTCGTGGTAACGGTGGCCGGGGACCCATTCGATCCGGCCGGTATTGGCGGCAAAAACGCCCTGCCGGGGAGCCTCAAAACGGTAGCGTTCCCCGCACCGGACATACCCGATGGGAGAAACCTCGAATGTCGCGGGACCGGGCATTTCCTCCCCCCTCCGCCGGATCAGTTATTGTTCCGGGGGGCGTTGTTTTTCTGGGATCCCCGGGACTGCCGGTGCCGCTGCTGGCGTTTCCGGCCCGGTCCGGCGGACGGCCAGAAATCATCCAGCGAATCGATCTTCCAGCAAACATAATTCTGGATCTGCAAAAGTTCCCGGGCATGGGCATAGCCGTAACGCTCGGTCAGGCCGAAATCTTCTTTCCGCATGGCAAAAAGCTGCGGCTGCAGCAGCAGCACGCTTTCCGCCGAAGCGATCACGCTTTTGATCATGTTCTGCGGCTGGAACAGCGTTCCCAACAGTTCCCGGATCACCTTCTGGGCTCCGCGGCGATCCCAGAGATCCCCCGGGGAACAGCCCATAGCCTCCTCCACAAACGGCAGGGCCAGCAGTGCCGCCGCCAGTGAAATGCTGTTGCGGTAGGCCCCTTCATCGACCCGGTAATTGCGCTCGGTGAAAAGCTGCAGCGCGTAATCCATCTGCGGGCTCCCCCAACGGGCTTCAAAGAACGGCAGGAAATACTCCAGAAAACCGTAATCGTGGAATGCCGCCAGATGTTTGTCGCCGTAACTGGAACTCAACACTTTTTCCAACTCCAGCGACAGCCGCGAAGGCGATGCCTGCCGGATCAGCGGCAAAGACTCAAACAACGCATTTTCGGTAGCGGCATCAAAAGCGAAATCGAACTGGCCGACCAGTTTCAAAGCCCGGAGCATCCGCACCGGGTCCTCGGCAAACCGCTGTGCCGGTTCCCCGATCGCCCGCACCATCCCGGCCTCGACATCCGCCAGCCCCATACCGGTATAGTCGATGATCTCCGCCGTGACCGGATCATAAAAAAGCGCGTTGATAGTAAAATCCCGCCGCTGGGCATCTTCCTGTGCGGTCCCGTAATCGTTATCGGACTGGATCGGACCGGCCGGTTCGGTTTCGGCCTCGTTCTCCTCCGCCTCCGCCAGCGGCCGTTCCGGATTGCGGCGGAATGTGCTGATTTCGATGATATCCCGCCCCAGATAGAGATGGGCCAGCCGGAACCGCCGCCCGATGATGCGGACACTGCGTCGCCCGAAAACCTGACGGACCTCCTCCGGCGTGGCCGAAGTGGCAATGTCATAATCTTTCGGCTGTTTCTGCAGCAGGATATCACGGATGGCTCCGCCGACGATGTATGTTTCGTAGCCGGCCTCCTGAAGCTGCCGGACGACTCCGATGATCCGGTCTTCCACCGGAAGCTTTTGTTTCATTCAGAAATTCCGTTTGATAATGGTGTCTTTGCCGTCCCATTCCGGATCAAGGTAGGGATAATCGGCGTTGTAATTCAGACCGCGGCTTTCGTGACGGCGCAGTGCCGACTCGATGATCAATTCAGCAACGGTCGCGATATTGCGGAGTTCGATCAGATCGGTGGTGATCAGGAAATCCCAATAATATTTTTCGATCTCTTTCCGGAGCAGTTTGATCCGGGCCTGCGCCCGCTCCAGCCGTTTGTTGGTGCGGAAGATCCCCACATAGTCCCACATAAAGCGACGGATCTCGTCCCAGTTGTGGGAAATCAGCACCCGTTCATCGGAATCGGTCGCATTGCCGCAAACCCACACCGGCACCTGTTCCGGTGTCAACCGCAGGTGGTTGAGTTCCGCATAACATTCTTCGATGTGCCGGGCGGCGGCTTTGCTGACCACGGCCGCCTCCAGCAGGCTGTTGCTGGCCAGCCGGTTCGCCCCGTGCAGACCGGTGCAACCGGATTCCCCGACGGCGTACAGCCCGGTGATACCGGTATAGCCGTTGGTATCGGTTTTAACACCGCCGCAAAGGAAATGGGCCGCCGGGACCACCGGGATCGGTTCTTCGGCCATATTGATCCCGGCCTCCAGACAACGCTGGAAAATATTGGGAAACCGCAACCGCAACCGTTCTTCCGACAGATGCGTGATATCCAGATACACGCATTCGGCACCGGTGCGTTTCATTTCGTTGTCGATGGCGCGGGCCACCACATCACGCGGGGCCAGACTTTTCATCGGGTGATATTTGTGCATGAATTCGCGGTAGGAACCGTCGGATTCCCGGTATTTCAGCACCGCTCCTTCGCCGCGCAATGCCTCGCTGATCAGAAACGACCGCTCGGTCGGATGGTACAGGATCGTCGGATGGAACTGGATGAATTCCATGTTGGCAATCGCGGCACCGGCCCGGTATCCCATGGCCACCCCCGATCCGCAGGAAATATCCGGATTGCTGGTGTAAAGATAAACTTTGCCGATCCCGCCGCAGGCTACGATCACGCTGGCGGCCAGAAATGTTTTGACCACATTGTTGTCACTATCCAGCGCGTACGCCCCGCAGCAGCGGTTTTTGCCCGGCAGACCGAAATGCCCGGTCATGATCAGATCGATGGCGGTATGATTTTCAAAAATGGTGATATTGGATTTACCGCGGCAGGCGGCGATCAGAGCACGCTCGATCTCCGCTCCGGTGATGTCCCCGGCATGGAGAACGCGCCGTTTGTGATGCCCGCCCTCCCGGCCGAGATCGAATGCATCGGAATCCTGTTCATACCCCAATTCGCCCCGGGTGGTGAAACGGGTACCGATTTCGATCAATTCCTGCACCGCCGCCGGACCGGCCTGAATGATCGTCATCGCGGCTTCGGGATCACAAAGACGGCCGCCGGCCGTCAGCGTGTCCTGCAAATGTTCTTCAAAGGAATCGCCGATATCGGTCACGCAGGCGATCCCGCCCTGAGCGCAACGGGTATTGCACTCATCCACACTCCGTTTGGTCAGCACGCCCACCCGGCGGCCGGACGCCGCCAGAGCCAAGGCTGAATTCAAACCGGCAAGACCGCTGCCGATAATCAAATGATCGAATTCCAATGTTTTTGTCGTCTTCATAAACGGACCACGCTTGATAAACACAATCGGTTATGATACATTACACCCGGATTTGAATTTTTGCAATTTTTTACCGGAAAACCATGAACCTTTTTCAACATTCCACAAACCGTTTCATCCTCCCGCCGGGCGAGGTGAATGAAGTCGGCCTGATCGCGTTCCGGCGGATGGCGGCCCGGGCCCTGCTGGCAATGACCGGCGGGCTCCTGCTGGCCCTGGCTCTGCCGCCGTGCGGCCTGTGGTTTCTTGCCCCGTTTTCGCTGACTCTGCCGGTGCTGGCGTGCTGGCGGCGGAAATGGCCGACCGGCTTTCTGCTGGGCTGGCTGTGGGGACTGGGATGGGGGTTGCCCGGTTATTGGTTTCTGCGCGAAATCGACCCGGCGGTCCCCTGGCTGCTCGCGCCGGTCACGGCCTTGTGGCCCGGTGTCTGGGGGGCGATGCTGCCGGGATTGCTGCGCAGTGCCGGTTATCCGGCAGAGATCCGGCTGCAGGGGGCGGCGGAAATGGCTTCGTACCGGCCCGCGCCCTGGCGGCTGTGGCTGATCGCGGCGGCGGCGGCCGGATGGTGGGTGGTACTGGAGTACACCCGTTCCACCATGCTGCCGTGGAACAATCTTTCGACCCCGATGTGGCGTTTCCCCGTCATTTTGCGTATCGCCTCGGCTGCCGGTCAGTACGGGATCGGTTTTTCGCTGGGCTTTGCCGGTATCCTGACGGCTCTGTGTCTTTTGTTCCGGGGCAATGGCTCCTTCCGCTGGCGGCCCTGGCTGATGGCCCCGGTCCCGCTGCTGGCCCTGCTGGCACTGGCAACGATCTGCCGACCGGCGACCGGCCCGGCGACCGGCCCCGCCGCCGCCCGCACCTTCCGGATCGCGGCAATCCAGGGGGATATCTCCCAGCGGCGCAATGCCGACCGCGATCAGGCGGCGGAGGCACTGGATATCTATCTGGAATTGACCCGGCAGGCGTTGCGGCAGGACCCGCCGCCGGATCTGATCATCTGGCCGGAAACCGCCGTGCCGTATGCCTACCGGGGGGATCACCCGGTTTGCGCCCGTTACCGCCGGGAACTCCGGGAACTGACCGGGAACGGCACCCCGATGCTGATCGGTACCATTGATTTCCTGCCGCTGGACCCGTTGAAAACCAGTTGGGGCATCACCAACAGTGCCCTGCTGATCCGCCGCGGCGAACTGGCGGCCCGTTACGACAAAAACCACCGGGTCCCCTACGGCGAATACATCCCGTTCCGCTCCTGGTTGCCGGATTGGCTGGTCCGGCAGATCGACATGAACCGCGACCTGACGCCGGGCCGGAGTCTGCAACCGGTGGAGATCCTGCCGGGTGTACGGGCCGGTATCGCCATCTGTTTTGAAAGCGTTTTTCCGGAAATTGCCCGGGCGGAAGCGCGCCGCGGCGCGAATCTGCTGGTGGTGATCTCCAACGACGCCTGGTATCCAACCAGTTCGGAACCGGAACAACATCTGGCCAATGCCGTTATGCGCTCGGTGGAGACCGGCCTGTTTTCGCTCCGTTGCGGCAACAATGGCGGGACACTGCTGATCGCCCCTGACGGTTCGCTCTCCCAGGTGGCCGAAGTGCCGGGCAACGGCGCACCGGAACTCCGCCGCGGCCGCGGTATCGGCAACTTCATCATTACCGTCCCGGACCGGCCGCCGATGACATGGCACACCCGCTTCGGCAACTGGTTCGTGGTGCTGACGGCACTGCTGGCGGCCGCCGGATGGGGGCTGGCCGCATTCAGCCGGTATCAGGAACAGCGTCAACTGGCGGCCCTGCTCTGCCCCGCTGACTCAACAACACACTGAAAGGTTTTCTGCTCATGGATCTCAACAGCACCTGTTGGCAATGTGTCATGGCCCCCTTGACCGATACTGTCCGGCGCGCTCTGCCCGATGAACCCGGCCGCTCCCGGCTGTTCCGGCGGATGCTGGCCAATCTGGCAACGCTCGCTGATAATGCGTCCCCGCCGGAGGCCTCGGCGGTGATCCAGTGCGCGATCAAAGCGACCATCGGCGACCATGATTTCTACCGGGAGATCAAGGACCGCTCCACCGATCTGGGATTGTCCATGCTGCCGACCCTGCAGGAATTGGTGGACCGCTCCGACGATCCTTTTGAAACGGCGGTCCGGCTCGTGATCGGCGGCAACATCATCGACTACGGCTGCCATCCCGATTTTGATCTGAATACGGCGGAAACCCAGATCCGCGGCGTATTGGATCTGCCGCTGGACAGGACCGCCCTGAACCGGGCCCGGCAATTGATGGAAAATGCCGGTTCGATCCTTTACATCCTCGACAATTGCGGCGAAGCGGTGCTGGACCGGCTGCTGGTGGAACGGTTTGCCGGTAAAATCACCATCGGGGTGCGCGGCGAAGCGATTTACAACGATGTGACCCGTTACGATCTGATCCGGTCCCGCTATCCGCAACTGCCGGTCATCGACACCGGCGACTGCACCCCCGGGGTCGCCCTGCGCCGGGCCTCGGCGGCATTTCAGCAAACCATGCGGCAGACCGATCTGGTGATCGCCAAAGGTCAGGGCAATTACGAGACTCTCGACCGTTACGACCGGCCGATCATCCATCTGCTGCGGATCAAATGCCCGGTCATCGCCAATCTGCTCGGGGCTCCGCTCGGCGCGTTGCAAATACTGGTACGCAATGCGGAGGATCTTTAGCATTGCCGCCGGGCTGCTGTTCGTTTTGACAGCAACGGCCCGCGATTTTTCGGTACTGACCCTGCTGACACCCGAAGGCCGCCCCGCCGGATGCGGTTTTTTCATACCGTTTGAGGATGGGGAACGGCTCTTCACGGTGCGTCATCTGCTGGCTCCGGCCGATGCGGCACCGCCGGTGGCCCGCACGGTAAACGCCGCCATTGCCATCACCCCGGACCGGCTCGACCGCCGGGCGGACCGGATGTTGTTCCGGGGTCAGCGGCCCGCTGATTGCCGGTTGTTTCTGCCGACCCCGCCGCCGCCGGACGGCACGCCGGTGCGCATTGTTTCCGCCGCCGGCAGCAAACCGGGGATCTGGCGGCACGATGGCACGGTACTGCTGACCGGGGGCAACCGGCTGGAGCCGGGGGAATCGGGTGCGCCGGTGATTCTGGCGGACGGACGGGTGATCGGAGCCGCGGTGGGACGGATCGGTCCGGCGACGGCCGTTGTACCGATCGGTCCGGCGGATTGGGAAACGGTCCGGCCGGACATATTGGCGGCGGAATTGCGGAAACTGGGCGGCCTGAAACGGCTGTTACGCGCTTTTGACCGGCTGCTGGCACCGGGAATGCCCCGGTTGCAGGTCCAATTTCTCCGGTTGGCATTGCCGCCCGCCCCGGAGCCGATGTATCACACGGCACTCGAAACGGACCGGCAACAACTCTGTCAGGCGATCCTGCGCCGGGCCGCCCGGTTGAATGATCCCCCTTTCGGGATCAGAGTTTATTGGGATTGTAGTTCCGGTAATTTTTCCGGGCGTATTTCTCCACGCCCCGCGCCGTCACTTCATCGATCGGGTAACGCACGGCCACCCACTCGGCCTCCTCATCCGCCAGCGGTTCCGGATTGAAACTGCCGATGTAATGGTTGTCAAGGAACAACGCCACCTTTTCCTCGCTGAATTTGAGAGCCATCAAGGTCCAGATACGGCAGCCGGATTCGGTCAACCGCAGTTTCAGATCGTAACGGTCCGGCTGATCGACCCGCTGTTCCAGCCGGACTTCCCGGATATGCTTGCTGCTCATCAACTGATTGGTATTGATCCAGATTTTTTTGCCGTCAAAGGTGGTGATCTCCTTTTCCAGTTCACCGGCCCGGGGATACCGGACCTCTTCAAAGAACGCGATCACATACTTCGGCGTATATTCTTCGCCAAAGATGTTCAACCCGGCACCCGCATCCTGACTGAAACTTTCCTGCAGGGCTTCTTCCAATATTTCGCACCCGCACACCCCCAGCATCAACGCCGCCATTGCCAAACCGATCACTGACCGTTTCATCATCCGACCTCCTTGAGCCCTACCGGCCCGCACATCTGTTTTTCCGTTTTACTATATTCCGGTGTTGCTGAAATAGCAAATTTTCTCCTCCGGGAATTTGGCGAAAATACCTTTTTGATGTATTGTATGGCAATATTCATTCCGGCTGTGCCGGTAAATCCATGGAGAAACATGCTGTCTTTCGAATCATTACAGAATTGCCGTTACACGGTGATCGGAGACCCGATCGGGCACACCCGGTCGCCCGCGCTCCAGAACGCCGCCTTTGAAGCGTTGGACATGGGCCGTCCCTACGGTATGCTGCATGTCCGTCCGGACGAACTGCCGCAGTTTGCCGATTGGGCCGCCCGGCATCTGGACGGCTTCAATCTGACATTGCCCCACAAAACCGCCATCCTGCCCATGCTGGCCACAGTGGAACCGGCGGCGGCGGCGGCGCGGAGCGTCAACACGGTCTGCTGCCGTGATGGCAGGCTTCACGGTTTTTCTACCGACGGTTGGGGACTGGAAATGGCATTGCGGGAATCGTTTGACCTGCCGCTGGCGGGGGCGCGCATTCTTTTTCTCGGGTGCGGCGGGGCGGTCCGGGCCACTGCCTTTCACCTGGCGGCATCCGGGGCGGCGGCGATCCGGCTTCTGAACCGCACGGTCAGCAAAGCCGGAGAACTGGCGGCGGATCTGCGCCGGTTCGCGCCCGGGCTCACGGTTGACTGCGTGGCGGCGGACGATCTGCCGCTGGCGGCGGCATTCTGGCGGGATTCCACGGTGATCATCCAGGCGACCAGCGCGGAATTGCAGGGCATGGCGGCCCCGGCCATGGAACTTCTGCCGGAATGCCCGGCCATTCCGTGTTTTGACATGGTCTATCCGCACTCTGAATTTGTCCGGCAGGCGCAAAACCACGGACATCCGGCGGCGACCGGTGCATCCATGCTGCTCTATCAGGGGGCGAAATCCTTTGAAATCTGGACCGGCCGCCCGGCACCGGTCGAAACCATGCGTATTGCGCTTCAAGCGAGTTTGACATGCTGAATCTGACATCTGTTCCCGGACTCACAGAAGACACCAGCAACTGGTGGATCCGGATGGCTGATTTTGAAGGCTGGTGGAGTTGGGGATTTTTCTGTTTCTGGGCATTTGTCTTCGGCGGCTGTATGGGCAGTTTTCTCAATGTCTGTGTGTTGCGCATCCCCCGCGGGGAATCACTGCTCACGGCACCGTCGCACTGTCCGGTCTGCGGCACCAACATCCGCTGGTACGACAATCTGCCGATCCTCGGCTACCTGAATCTGCGCGGACGGTGCCGCGCCTGCCACACCCGCATCCACCCCCGTTACCTGATCATGGAGGTGGTGTGCGCCCTGCTCTTCACGGCGATCCTGATGAAGGCCGGCTGGAGCGGTCAACCGGCGGCGGTCCTGCTGCTTTATTACCCCATGGCATCGCTGGCGGTGACGACATTTCTGATCGACCTGCGCTGGCGGATCATTCCCGATGCCACGACCTGGCCTGCCATGGCCGTCGGACTGCTTTTTGCCACGGTTTTTCCGGCGGCAAACGGCATGACCGAATGGTACGCATCCGGCCTGTACGCGCTGATCTCGCTGGTCATCGTGGGCGGCGGACTGGCCCTTTTTGCCATCATCGGCCGTCTGCTGGCCCGGCAGGAGGTATTCGGCTGGGGCGATGTCAAATTCATGATGGCGGCGGCGGCACTGCTGGGATTGCCGGGGGCTTTGTTCACGCTGTTTGCCGGATCACTGGCCGGTTCCGCCTACGGGATCGCGCTGGCCTGCCGCCGGAGCGGCCGTCGCCGGTCATTGCATATTCCGTTCGGTCCGTTTCTGGCAGTCAGTGCGCTGTTGTGGATCTTTGCCGGGGAAAAACTGCTCCGGCTGTATCTCTCACTGCTGCCCGATCCCGGTGCGGGCATGTAACGCCGGTTGAAACGCGCACCGGCCATGATATATTAACGGTATCAGGAGGATGATTTTTATGAAAAACAAACATCTTTTTTCGCTGTTGATTGCCGCGTGGCTTTGCGGCGGCTGTGTTACGGAACCCCCGGCGGTACCGGACCCCGCGACTGATCCGCAGCTGGCCACCGGCATCGCCACCGGCAATGCCATGCTGGAAGCGTTCCGGACCGATGATGCGGCAGATTTTCTGGCGCAACTGCCGGAAAATTCCACCGCCCAGTTCGGAGAAAAAGAATTCAAGGCATCCCGCAAAAACATGATCGACACCATGGGGGAACTCAAATCCTATGAATTCCTGTGCTGTCTGGAAATGCCGCAACCGGCCGCCGTCAATGGCAAACAACCGCTGCTGCGGCCGCTGATCTGGAAGGTCCGCTTCCTGCGGAAAACGGTTTCCGGGCGTGACGTCTATCAGGAAATGCTCTTCCGGGCCGTGGTCGGTCAGCTCGACGGCAAACCCTATGTATTGAGTTTCGGATTTCTCTGATCGCGGCGGTTTCTGACCGCACAGAATTCGGCGCTGTTCCGTACCGGATCGATCCCGGTCAACCGGAGCAGCACCGGATCGCCGCAGTTGTATCCGGCGGTATCGGCGATATCCAACTGCCGCCGCCGGAACCCGGATGACGGAGAATACCGCGGTTTCGGCACGAATCCGTGCATTCCCAGTTCCGGCAGATCCACCACCAGCCCGGCCGGGATGATCCGCACCACCAATCCCTGATAACATTTCTCCGGATCGCGTTCCTGACACTCCATCAGGTAACGCAATTTCAACCGGTCGCAGGCGGCAAAATACGCGCTGTCGTTGTTTTCCTCTTTCAGCGAACAGGAAACGGCCAGCCGGGCCATGGCTGACTGACCGCGGGTGCGTCGGTTCTGATCAAAATTCCACAACTGCTGATGAACGGTCAGATCCGTATAACGGCGGATCGGACTGGTAAAATGGCAATAACCGGTTTTCCCCAATCCGTAGTGCAGTTCCGGCAATTCGCGGTAACGCGCATGGGGCATCGCCCGGAGCAGATACCCCAACAGCAGCGGGCGCAACGGTCCCTCCGGCAATCGGGCAATGAATACCAGCATGTTGCTGCGGTTCGTCAAATCGCCGGTGGCGATCCCGAAATCCGACTCCGCCATCGCGGAAAATTCTTCCAGTTTCTCCGGCGTCGGTTCTTCATGCACCCGGTACACCCCGGGAATCCCCAGCCGCTGCAGTTCCGCCCCGACCGCACTGTTGGCGGCCAGCATACATTCCTCCACGATCTGCTCCGCGGTCCGCGGCTCCCTGACCGATATGCCCCGTATTTGATCCGCATTCTCATCACAGATCAACCGCACCTCCGGCAATGCCAGATCAATGACTTTTTCGGCCGCCAAACGCCGTTGCCGCATCATGCCGGTGATCTGGGCCAGCAATTTCAATTTTTCGCAGGCTTCATCCGGCCAGCCGCCATTATCCCGCCCGTGTTCAAGAAATTGCTGTACCGCATCGTAATGGAGCCGGTGCCGCACCCGGATCGTGGTATGACAGCGGCGGCTCTCCAGAACCCGCCCGGTGGATCGCTCCACCTGCAAAATCACCGAATGTGCGGGACAATCCCCGCCTTCATGCAAACTGATTTTGGAGGTCAGAGCCGCCGGCAGCATCGGCAATGTCCGCCCCGGCAAATAGGCCGTAAAGGCCCGTTCTGCCGCGGCCCGGTCAAATACGCTGCCATGGGGAACAAAGGCCGCCACATCGGCGATATGGACCCCGATCTCCCAGGTATTCCGATCATTGCCGGGGGCAATACTGACGGCATCATCGTAATCTTTTGCATCGGCCGGATCGATGGTCATGCAGTAACGCCCGGTAAAATCCTCCCGCGGGACCGGTTCCGGCTCCAGCAGGGCGGCCGCGCGGTTTTCCTCTCCGGTATAGGGCGGCGGCAGATCAAATTCCTGACAGACGGCATCCAGATCGCCGCGGATCGAACCGGCGGCACCGATGACCCCGGCGATACCGGCCCGGTTGCCGGCCGGATCACGCAACAGTTTGAAATGCACCCAATCGCCGATGCGCGCGCCTTTGCGCCCGCCGACCAACGGGAAATCCCCGCCCACGCGCCGGTTCAGCGGCCGCACCATGCCGCCCGGCAAAACTTCGCCCACGGCACTTTCGCGGGCGGCTTTCACAACAGCAACGACGGCACCGGCCGGGCCGGGATCGCCCCGCCGGGGCGGCAGGGGGCGGATCCGCACGGTATCGCCATCGAGGGCACCGCCCAGATATTTGACCGGAATGAACACATCGGGCATTTCCTGTTCCGTATCGACTTTGACAAAACCGAATCCGCCGCCGGCCATCTTCAAAACGCCGGTCCATTCCGCGCCGGTCAGTTCCGGTCCATTCAGCGTCTGCCGTTCCCGTCGCTCCCGCAACCGGCGGAGACGCTTTTTTTTCTCTTTTCTCATGAAATATCTCTCACCTGCACCTGCCCTGGCGGGACACGCCCGCTCTCCTGTGAAAATATATCCGGCACCGCGATGATTGCAAGAGTGAAAATGGAAAAAGCGGAAAAACCATCTCTCTCTGCTTGCTATTCGGGCCGCGGCTTGTTATATTAAGTCCGCCGTACAGGCTGTCGAGACCCATATTCATCAGGAGATCCGGATGTCATTCATACCTTTCAACAAACCCTGTATTGCCGGGCAGGAACTGTGGAACATCGCCCAGGCGGTACAGCGGGAACATCTGTCCGGCGATGGATGGTTCACCCGGCAATGTTGTGAATGGATGGAACAGCAGTTCCATGCCCGCAAAGTCCTGCTGACCCACTCCTGCACCGCCGCACTGGAAATGGCGGCGATCCTCTGCGACATCCGGCCCGGCGATGAATTCATCGTACCGAGTTACACCTTTGTCTCCACCGCCAATGCCTTTGTCCTGCGCGGCGGGGTGCCGGTGTTCGTCGATATCCGTCCCGACACCCTGAATCTGGATGAAACCCTGCTGGAACGGGCCATCACGCCCCGCACCAAAGTCATTGTCCCGGTGCATTATGCCGGGATCGCCTGCGACATGACCGCGATCATGGAAATTGCCCGGCGGCACCATCTGCCGGTGGTCGAAGATGCGGCGCAGGGCGTGGGCTCATCCTGGCGCGGCCAATATCTGGGGACCATCGGCCATCTGGGCTGTTACAGTTTCCATGAAACCAAAAATTTCATCTCCGGCGAAGGCGGAGCTCTGGTCATCAACGATGAACGGTTCCTGGAACGCGCGGAGATCATCCGGGAAAAAGGAACCGACCGCAGCCGTTTTTTCCGCGGCATGGTGGACAAATACACCTGGGTGGATATCGGCTCCAGTTACCTGCCCGGCGAACTGACCGCCGCGTTTCTTCATGCCCAGTTGATGGAATCCGGCAAAATCACGGAGCGGCGGCTGGCGATCTGGCAGCATTATCACGAAAATCTCGCGCCGCTGGAACAGCAGGGGCTGATCCGCCGCCCGGTCGTCCCGCCCGGCTGCTGCCACGGCGGCCACATGTACTATCTGCTGACCCGCACTCCGGCGGAACGCGCCGGCTTGATCGCCTGGCTGGCGGAACGGCAGATCGAAGCGGTCTTCCACTATGTGCCGCTCCACCAATCGCCCATGGGGCGGCAACTGGCCCCGCACACCCCGCCGCTGCCGGTCACCGAAGATCTCCATGCCCGGCTGTTGCGGCTTCCCTGTTTCTGCGAACTCCAGCCCGGCCAGATCGACCGGGTCTGTGCGGCCGTAACTGATTTCTTTGCCCGGTCATCGTGATATCATGGCTCTCCGGGGGAAAAAACTGACGGTACTCGGTGCCGGCTATCTGCAACGGCCGCTGATCCGGCGTGCCCGGGAACTGGGTGTCCGCACCATCTGTTTCGCCTGGGAAAACGATGCGGTCTGCCGCGACGAAGCCGACCGTTTTTACCCGGTTTCGATCCGCGAAAAAGAAACCATCGCCGCCATCTGCCGCGACGAAAAAATCGACGGCATAACCACCATTGCCTCGGATGCGGCGGTACCAACCATGACTTTTGTTGCCGATGCGCTCGCACTGCCCGGCAATTCCCCGGCATCCGGCCAGCGAACCACCCACAAAGGGATCATGCGGGAAATCCTCGCTTCCGCCGGATTGCCCTGCCCGCCATTCCGCCGGGTACGCACCGCCGGTGATATCCATGCCGCGGCGGCGGAACTCGGTTTTCCGCTGGTCGTCAAACCGTGTGACCGGTCCGGCAGCCTCGGCGTGTGCCGGGTCACGGATCTGCCGGAACTGCTTGCCGCATCCGAAACGGCCATAAACTGTTCATTCACCCGCGAAGCCGTGATCGAAAAAGCCATTGACATCGCCCGGGAATTCAGTGTGGAGGGCATCTCATGGCAGGGCGAATACCATCTGCTGGCCTTCACCGACAAAGAAACCTCCGGCCCGCCGCATTATGTCGAGATCGGCCACCGGCAGCCATCCACACTGCCGGAAACGGTCCGGCACGAAACGGCGCAATTTCTGACCCGCGCCCTGCCCGCCCTCGGCATCACCTGCGGAGCCAGCCATGCCGAATGGATGCTGTCCGCCGACGGCCAACTTTTTGTCACCGAGATCGCGGCCCGCATGGGTGGTGATTTTATCGGGTCCGACCTGGTGCATCTCTCCACCGGCTACGATTTCCTGCGCGGGGTCATGGAAACCGCACTGGGGGAATTTTCCGGGGTTTCATTCACCCGTTCCCGTTCCGCCGGTATCCGGTTCTGGACACCCGTCACGCCGGAGGTGAAAACCTGGCTGGAAACCACACCGCGGCCCGACTGGATCGTGACCGGCGAACTCCATCCGGATTCGCTCAAACCGCTCACCTGCAGCGGCGACCGGGCCGGTTATCTCATCTGCTGCGGCCGGGAGGAATGAAAAAAGCGGCTGTTGCCAAATGGCTTTGCGGGGAAGACACCTTTTTGAAAAAAGGTTATCTTCCCCGCACCCCATCTTCCCGAAACTTTCAGCGGAATTGTTTTTATCGTCACCGATAAAAGCAATTCCAACTTTTTTTATGAAATCTCAAAATCCATGTCTCCTCAAACGGAGTGTCTGAACATAAGCCGGCATTTTCTCCGGTTATGACTTATGATACGACAATATTCCGTTCAAACAATAAAAAAAGGCTGTTGCCCACCTTTTTTAAGGTTTGGCAACAGCCCCTCTGCCGCAATATGGTGTCCGGTCACCGGTTGAGGTTGGCGACCCGGCGATGCCAACGGGCCACAAACGGCGCGGCGATGAACATCGAGGAATAGGTGCCGACGATTACACCGAGCAGCATGATCAGCACGAAGTCGTTGATCGCCACCCCGCCCCCGAAGAAGAGGAACAGAATCACGATCAGGGTGGTGATGCTGGTGAGCATGGTACGGCTCAAGGTGTTGTTGATCGAAATGTTGACGATATCCAGGTAATTGTTGGAAAGGCCGAGATTGACACTTTCGCGTACCCGGTCAAAGATCACCACTTTGTCGTTGACGGAATAACCGATAACGGTCAGCACCGCCGCCACCACCGTCAGACTGATGGTGCGGCCCAGCAGAGCATAAATCCCCAACGTCACGATCACGTCGTGCGCCAGAGCCACGATACTGGCCGTGGCATACGAGAATTCATAGCGCAGCGTCAGGTAGGCACCGATCCCGATCATGGAGAAGAAGATCGCCCAGAACGCCGCCCGGATGAAGACCTGACCGATCAGGCCACCGACCGAACTTTCCAGACCGCCGCTGAATTTGGCTTCCGGGAAACTCGCGGTCAGATGACCGAGGATGACTTCTTTCGGATTGTTGACCTGCGCGGTCATATCATCGCGGATCAGGATCTCGATCTTCCGGGAATCCCCGGCGGAGGTGGCGTCGAATTTGTAAGTCGCCTGGGCCGTGATCCCATTGGCCTTGAGAACCGATTCCACTTTGGCCACCGGCACCTGCTGTTCGCAATTGAACGTCACCTGCGTACCGCCGGTGAAGTCAACGCTCAAAAAGTCTTTCCCGCGCCAGCAGAAAAGGCCGATGCTCACCAGACAGCAGACCAGAGAAAGCGGCACCCCGATCTTCCAGAGTTTCGGAAAATCGATCCCGGAAATCTTGAAGAACTGGCGCATTTTCAGCGTCTTCATATTCGGGCAGTAGTTGTAGAGGTAGTCAAAGATCAGCCGGGTCAGGAAGACCGCCGAGAAGAGAGTCGTCAGGATACCGATACTGAGGGTGACAGCAAAGCCTTTGATGGCACCGGTACCGACCGACATCAGGATCAGCGAGGTAATCAGCGTGGTCAGGTTGGCATCGACCACCGCCGAAAGCGCGCGGCTGTAACCGGCATCGATCGCAGCAAACAGATTCCGGCCCGCCCGCAATTCCTCGCGGATGCGTTCAAAAATCAGCACATTGGAGTCCACCGCCATACCGATCGTCAGCACGATACCGGCGATACCCGGCAGTGTCAGCGTGGCATCAAACGCGGCCATGGCCCCCATGATAAGCACCAGGTTGATGATCAGCGCAAGACTGGCGATCACCCCGCCCAGCAGATAATAGGCGCACATGAAGACGATCACGGCCACCATCGACCAGATCCCCACCCAGATACCATTGCGGACATTGTCCGCGCCGAGTTTCGGGTCGGTATCGAAAACCGCATCCACCTTGATCTGGAAGGGGAAACTGCCGCTGACCAGGGCATCCGCGATGTTTTTGCATTCTTCATCGGAGAAATCCCCCGAAATCGAGGCCGTACCGCCGGTGATCGGCTCGTTGATGTTCGGCGCGCAATACAGTTTACCGTCGAGAACGATCGCCAACTGACGGTTGACATTCTCCGTGGTGATGCGGGCAAACTGCCGGGCACCGTCACTGTTGAAACTCAACTGGATCTGCCGCTGACCATACTGGTCGCGGCCGCCGTAAGCGGAAGTGACCGTTTTGCCGTCCATGGCAGTCCGGTTTTCCACAAAATAGTACCGGACGATCGGTTTGTCGCCGCTGCGGAATTCGCTGGTCGAAAGCAATTCATAGCCGACCGGCGTCACGAAAGCGAGCGGATTCGCCAGATATTCCTCCACCAGCCGGTCATTTTCGGGATGGACCAGCCGGAAACGGAGCTTGGCACTCATGGAGATCAGATTCAGCAGTTTGACTTTTTCATCCTTGGCCACGATCGGGGCCTTGATCGAAATATAGTCACTGCCGGAGGGCGAAATTTCCGCCTCAAAGATCTTCTGCGATTCAAGCCGCTTGCGGAGGATCTCAATAGCGATGTCGCGGTAGCGGTCAAATTCATTTGCCATGCGTTCCTCGGCCTCCTGACGGCTGGAACCATCGTTCTGACCGATGGATTCCAGTTTGGCCAGGAAATCTTCATCCGGGATCAACTGCAGCATGAATTCCACACCGCCGTTGAGGTCAAGCCCCAGACGGATGGAACTGGAAGCTTCCTTGCGGACGGCACTCATCACGTCGCGGTTATCCTGCACCGAAGTGATGTCCATCAACTTGGCCAGTTCGACACCTTTGGCATCGGCCGCGGCAAGCAGTGTCTGCGAAGCGAAAAGCGACGGGTCCTTGGCTTCCATTTCCTTGGCATCGGCGATCACCGCCGCCGCCACCGCATCATCGGGGTCCTTCAGCATGGACCGGAATGTATCGTAAAAATTCCGCTGCGAAAGCGGATACATCGATACACCGAAAACGGCGATCACGACCAACGCGATCACCGTCCGCAAAAACAGGGGTCGTTTATTCATACGGGGTTTACTCCTTGCGGCAGATCATTTGCCGGGAGCGGCATCAGCCGTTTCCGCCGGCACGATTTCCACGATCCCGTTGGTCAGGACCTCATTGCGGGAACCGTCGAAGTTTTCGACGATGCAGCGGTTGGCCTTGATTTCGACGATCTTGCCGATAATGCCGCCGCCATAGACCACCTGGGTGCCTTTGGTCAGTTTATCCAGCATTTCCTGCCGCTTCTGCTGCTGCTTTTTCTGGGAACGGAAAATGAAAAACATGAAAACCGCCAGGATGATAAACATCGGCAGCATACCGAGAAGACCACCGCCCTGCGCAGCCGGAGCCGCCCCATCAGCCAGAATCAAATGCATCATTGTAATTTCTCCTTCTATCATTTTTAAGAATTGACTCTTTTCGACACTGGTATAATATATATAATATAGTCCCTCTGCCGCATCTTTCAAGCCGAAAAAAACGGCAGGGGACTCCCCGGCACGCAAAATCGCCGTCAATTCACGGCAGTCGCAATTTCCAGGTATGCCCGATCCCCCATCCCAGCAGGATCAACAGCAATGCCAGCACCGCCAGACGCGGCCCCTGTTCCCGGAATTCCACCAGTTTCGGCTGTTCAAAATTGGTGGTCTCAAGTTGGTTGATCGCTTTCATCACCTGCGCCATGCCATCGGCATCGGCCGCGTGGAAATATTGTCCGCCCGATCCGGCGGCAATGGCTTTCAGCGCGGCTTCGTCAAAATCATTGACCACCGGCTGGTAAACCGTGCGCCCCCAGGCATCCTGTCCCCGGAACAACGCCTGACGGCTGCCGATCCCGACCGTATGGACGATCACCCCGGCCTCTTTGCCCAGCCCGGCGGTCTGTTCCGGTGTCAGCCGGTCCTCAACATTGTTGCGGCCGTCGGTAAAAAGCACCATCACCCGCCGGGGCGCAGAAGATGCCTGCAACCGGTGAATCCCGGAGGCCAGCGGGGCGGCGATATTGGTGGAATCCCCGATCATGCCCGGCTGCAGCCGTTCCAACTGACCGATCAGCCAGCTGTGATCCAATGTCGGCGGGACCAGACTGTACGCCATCGGCGCAAATACGATCAGACCGATGCGGTCATTGGGCCGCCCTTCGACAAACCGGGTCAACTCCGTTTTAGCGATCTCCAACCGGCTCCGGATGGAACCGGCGGCGATCTGTTTTTCCAGTTTCCCCCGGTCCTCCACCGCATCCGGCACATCCAGCGACCCCATACTGCCGGAAAGATCGAGTGCCAGAATGATATCAATCCCCTGCGCCCGTACCAATGTCCGTTCATCTCCGAACCGGGGCCCGGCCAATGCCACGATCAGCACCAGCGAACCGGTATGCAGCAGCAGTTTCACCACATCGATCCGCCGTTTCCGGGCAAACCGGAACGGTACCGCCGAAGCCACCTTCAAAGACGGTTCCCGCTTGCGGAAAAGATCATAAACCAGCACAGCAGCCCACACTGCCAGCAACAGCAGCACCCACGGGCAGGCAAATTCAAACATCTCCCCCCTCCTTCTCCGATGATTCCGCCGGTACACTCTGCTGTACCAATCCGCGGGCTTCCTCAACCGCCCGGAGCAACGGCTCCTCCTCCGGCTCCTGCCGGGCAAATTTCACCAGATCGGCAACCGCCAGAAAACGGCTCAAAAACGGCCGGAATTCCATCGGCAGCGGACTGTCACGCCGCCCCAGCGATGCCAGAAATTCCCCGGTCGTCTGCACCCGCGCCGGCAGCCGGTAGCGTTCTTCCAGATAACGCCGCACCACCTCCGTCAACTGCCCGAAAGCGACCGGCAATGCCACCCGCTTTTCCCGGACCGCCGTTTCCAGCGACTGCAATTCCCGGTCGGCCCGTTCCCACACCGGCAGATCCCGGACCGTTTCCCGGCAACGGCGGCACCAGAACCAGATCGCACCGCCCGCCGCCGCCAGGATCACCGTCGCCGCCGCCGCGTACCACCACAACCGCCCGGAAGACGGCTCCGGCAACGCATCCGCCAGCAACGGGTCCCCCCGATCCAACGGCAGTCGCTCCACCGTCCAGCCGGGCAGCGCGAGCGTTGCGGTATCATCCCTGACGGCAACAACCACCTGACCGCCGACCGCGGCTCCGGGCCGGACCGGCCGCAGGACCGTCTGACAGGTCCAGCGGTTCCGGCACCACCGCCAGGCGCGTTCCACCTGCGGAGCCCCTGCTGTCACCATATTTTCCGGCGGTGTCACAGTCACCACCGGAGCCGGGGCCCAGAGCGGCAGTTCGCAGACCGTGGACACGGTCACACTGCCGCCCAGTTCCGCCGTGCCATCCGGACGGCAGACCAGCGGCTCCGGCTGCAACACCACCGGCAATGTCAGCGAATAGAAATACCCGGCGGGCCAGACCGCGGCAGCCGATACCGCAAGAATGATCCCCCACCACCAGAGAATGCGCTTTTGGAATGTCATGATCAGATCCTCCTGATGCGGCCTTTGCGGCGTTCAAAAAAGCGGATCAGCGGCCGCAACAGATCATCGCCGCAACGCAGATCGATCAAATCCACCTTGGCCGCCTCGCAAATGGCTTCCGACCGGCGCAGTTCCGCGGCCGCCGCTTCGGCAAAAGCGCGCCGTTCCGCCGCCGAGCCGCTCAACTGGATCACTTCGCCGGTTTCCGCATCACAGACCCCGGTCCCCAGCATGGTTTCCCACGCCAGTTCCGAGCGGTCCCGGATACGCACGGCGATCACATCGTGCCGCCGGTTCAGCACCCGCAGTCCGGCCGCATAATCGCCGCCTTCGATGAAATCGCTGATCAGAAAAATCACACAGCGTTTGTTCAACAACCGGTCCGCTTCGGCCACGGCCCCCGCCAGATCCGTACCGTGTCCCTGCGGCTGAAATGCCAGCAGATCACGGATCAACCGCAATGTATGGGTCCGTCCGGAACGCGGGGCCAGCATCAGTTCGCGGCGGTCGCTGAAAAGCAACAGCCCGACTTTGTCCCCATTCCGTCCGGCACTGAATGCCAGCAGGGCGGCCAGTTCCGCCGCCGTCTGCCGTTTGGTCCGCCGGCCGGTCCCCACGGAACCGGAGGCGGAAACATCCACCATCAGCAGAACATTGAGTTCCCGCTCTTCGATGTATTTTTTGATGTATGGCGTGTTCATCCGGGCGGAAACATTCCAATCGATGTCGCGCACGTCATCGCCCTCGGCATATTCGCGCACTTCCTCGAATTCGATCCCGCGCCCTTTGAAAACACTGTGATACGCGCCGCCGATCAATTCATCGACAACGCGATCGGTCCGGATCTCCAGTTTCCGGATCTCTCTGGCCAGTTCCGGCGGCAGCATAACTGCACCTCCTTTACGGCACTACGGTGTCCGCAATTCATCGAGCAGCATCCGGATCACCGCATCCTGATCGACGTTTTCCGCTTCGGCCTCGTAGGAGAGAATCAGCCGGTGCCGCAGCACATCGGCCGCCACATCCTTGACATCCTGCGGCACCACATAGGCCCGCCCGGCCAGAAATGCCGCCCCGCGCGCCGCCACTGTCAGCGCGATCGAAGCCCGGGGGGATGCCCCGAATGACAACATCTGCCCGATATCATCAAGCCGTGCCCCGGCCTGCCGTTCCGACAACTGATCCCGCCGCCCCGGCCGGGTGGCAAAAACCAGGTCCAGAATGTACGACACGATCTTTTCATCCAGATAAATCTGATCCACCAGTGTCCGCGCCCGCTCAATGTCTGCCAGATGGCCGACCGCGACCGCTTCGACCGAGGCTCCGGGATGGGCCATCCGGCGGATCACCAGTTCCTCTTCGGAGCGCATCGGATAATTGACCCGGAGTTTGAACATGAAACGGTCCAACTGGGCTTCCGGCAGCGGATAGGTTCCTCCCTGTTCGATCGGGTTCTGGGTGGCCAGCACCAGAAACGGTTTGGGCAACGCGAAACTTTCACCGGCGATCGTCACCTGTTTTTCCTGCATGGCTTCCAGCAGCGCGCTCTGCACTTTGGCCGGGGCGCGGTTGATTTCGTCAGCCAGCACGATATTGGCAAAAACCGGCCCCAGTTTGGTGGAAAATTCGTGCGTGGAGGCATTGTAAATGCGGGTCCCGATCAAATCCGCCGGCAGCAGATCCGGTGTGAATTGCAGCCGGGCAAAAGATCCGTTCAATGTCTGCGCCAATGTCCGCACCGCCAGGGTCTTTGCCAATCCCGGCACGCCCTCCAGCAGGACATGTCCATCGGCAATGAGGGCAAGCAACAGACGATCGACCAATTTTTCCTGCCCGACAATGATCCGGCCCATTTCGGTACGGATCAGTTGAAAACTGCTCTGCGCGGCCCGTACTTCTTCCTGAAGTCTTTGGATGTCTTGATTTTCCATAGCCTTTCCCCCTTTTTTTCCCCTCCAAAAACGGCTCTTTCCGTTTCTGTCGCTGCTGAATGTAACACATCAGCCTGTATTGTCAAGCACATCCATTGAAAAAAGAAACGCCCGGCTCGCCGCGATCGCGGGTCCGGGCGGAAAATTGCCGTTCCGGCAAGGCGGTCAGATCACACTTCCTCCTCCATGATCGTGACTTTTTCACCGGCATCAAAAACGGCCCGGCCGCGCAGTTCTTCCGGCAGTACCGGCAACACCCGCACCGGATAGGTGGAATCCACCGTCACCTGGAATTCTCCGTTTTCAAGGTGTTCCCAGCGGATCTCCAGTTTTCCCGATGCCGTGTGGACTGTGCTGGAAACCCACCGGGTCAACTCGGTCGCCGGCCGGAAAAAGATCGTAGTGAACGCCGGGTCGATCGCCCGCACCCCGCCCAATTCGCGCACCATGAAGACATTGGGCGAAACCACACAGCCGTCGCTGAAACGCATGGTCTGGGGATTCGGCTCCCCTTTCCACGAAAGCCACGCCCCGGCTTCGCGGCCGTTGCGGGCCTGCCAGTATTCGCGCAGATAACGGCAGCCCCAATTGTGCTTCCCGATGTTGAACAGCGTGTCCATGAAAAGGAAATGGATGTACGGATTCCGGGCTTCCTCCGTGCAGTCAAACGGCGATTCCTGATTGAAATAGGTATCAAAGAAATTTTCGATCTCCGCTTCGGACAGGATCCCGCTGTACAACACCGTAAAGTTCGCCCACAGATTGTGTTCCGGCTCCGGCACATTGCCGTCGCGCAGGGTTTTGCGGTAATACAGTTTCGCCTCCGGATCGTAATTCCGCCGCTTGAGTTCCGAAGCCACCTCGTTGGCTTCATCCTCCAGATCCTGCGCGGTCTCCTCATCGCCCACCAGACGGCAGATCTCGCCGGTCGTGGTGAGGAAACGACAGAAAAGCGCGTTGACATAGGTCGGGATGCTGTCCGGATCGAAAACCCCGTCGCTGATGCGGCTCTTCAATTCAAAACGGGTATCGATCTCTCCGATCAGACCGATTTCGGGGTCCACCAGCGATTCGTAAAATTCCAGTGTCCGCATCAAATGCGGATAACACCGTTCCAATTCATTGAAGTCACCGGTAATGCGGTAGTTGTACAGGATCCACTCGGGCAGGAAAAACAGGTGATGCACCTGCGACAGGGTCTCCCCGCTGAAACTGCGTACCGGGATATCGCCATTTTCATACTGGGCCGCCAGAAATTGCCGCAGATGTTCGACACAGTATCCCCGGTCCCCGAACACGGCATTGCGGTTGACCGCATCGATATACGCATCCAGCAGGTAAATGCCCTGCCGGAGCAGATGCGGCTCGCTCTGGGGAACATAGGCGGCAGAACGGCGGAGCGTGTGTTCCCCGATCTTCCACAACAGATTGAGTTCTTCATCGGCACATTCAAACGAAGTGCGGGTGCGGACATTGCGCACCAATTCCAGCATTCGGGTCCGGGCCACGTGGACACCTTTGCGGGTGTAACGCACCGAGATCATGATATCGTGGATCTCCCGGGGATGGAAAAGCATGAACACATTGTGCCCTTCGCGGCAGCGCAGCGTATGGGTAGAACGGATCCCGCTGCCCCGGGTCGGCATCCCGTTGCTCCGCAAATACTGCCCCATCGTCAGGTCAATGATATCGCCCTCCGAGGCATCCACTTCCACCAGCGGCACCCCGTACCGGAGAATATCCAGCGACAGCCGCAAAAAATCCCCGCGCTGCAGGATCGGCATATCCCCCGGGGCTTCATCCGACACCTCCATCTGCGCCAGTTTGAAAAGCGTATAAAGGTCCATCGGATGCAGATTTTCCGGAATATAAGGCATATTTTCGATCGTATCGAAGCGCAACCGCGGCGACAATTGTTCCAGCGGCAGTTTCAGCGGCCCGATCACCACCCAGCCGGCCTCCGCCGCTTTATCGGGACGGCAGTTACAAATCAGCCCGCCTTCGATAAAATCGGGAAACAGCAGAAACACGCCCATCGAATTTTCGCCGGGATTCTGGCCCACCAGCAACCGGTTCCACCCCGGCTTCAGCACCATCTCCAGATCCCGGTTCCCCATCGAAAATTCACCATGCGAAACCAGTTCATCATTCACAAAGAACCGGTACCGGGAATCGCAGGAAAGCCGGAACCGGAGCCGGCCGCCCTTTTCACTGAAAAGAAATGTTTCCGCCGCACACGCCGAATGCCGGTTGTCATGACACTGATTGAAAACCACCTGCGTCCACGCCCGCAATCCGGCGATACGCCCGCGCACCCGGGAACG